>CANRBW010000144.1 GCA_947628975.1 uncultured Oscillospiraceae bacterium
AGCCCATGTCGATGAGCCGGTGGTGGACGTGGCTCCGGTCGGGGTGCATGGGGCTCTGGCCGTGGGCGATGCGGCGAACGAAGGCGAAGGTGGTGTCAAAGATGGGCAGGCCCAGCATCAGGAAGGGCACCACGAAGGAGATGGTGATGTGGAGCTTGAAGACCCCCTGGATGGAGATGACCCCCAACGCGTAGCCCAGGAAGGTGGAGCCGGTGTCCCCCATGAAGATCTTGGCCGGGTTCAGGTTGTAGGGCAAAAAGCCCAGACACCCGCCCACCAGGGCGGCCACCAGGATGGGCACCGAGGGGCTGACGATGTCGGGGGCCACCAGGGTGATGACCAGCAGGGTCATGGAACTGATGGAGCTCACCCCGCAGGCCAGGCCGTCCAGCCCGTCGATGAGGTTGACGGCGTTGGTGATGGCCACGATCCACAACACCGACACCGGGATGGCCAGCCAGCCCAGGTCCCAGTAGGGGTTGGCGGAGAAGATGTTGGGGTTGGAGAGGGTCACGATCTCGCTCCCCGACAGCACCGCCACCAGGGCGGCCACGATCTGCACGGCGAACTTGAACAGGGCCCGCAGGTCGTAGATGTCGTCAAAAATGCCCAGCACCACGATGATGACCGCCCCCAGCAGCATCCCCCGGACCTGCCCGTCCAGCGGGACGAAGAGGAGCACGCTCATCAGGAATCCCAGGAAGATGGCCAGCCCGCCCATCCGGGGCACGGGGTGGGTGTGCATCCGGCGGGACGGGTCCTTGTCCCGCTTGGGGTCGTCCACCGCGCCCACCCGCTGGGCCAGCTGCTTGACGATGGGGGTGGTGACCACCGCCACCACGAAGGAGACTCCCAGGGTGGCGCACACCAGGCCCAGCAGTTCCAGATTCATGTTCATAGTCTCGACCTCTCGATCCCTCTAGTGGTTACGGGGCCAGGAAGCCCACCTTCCGGTAGACCTTGGACAGGGTCCGCCGGGCGATATGCTCCGCCCGCTGGGCCCCGGCGCGGTAGACCGTCTCCAGATACCCCTTGTCGGCCAGCAGGCGCTCGGTCTCCTCCCGGATGGGCCGCAGGGTCTCCACCACCGCCTCGCCCACGGCGCTCTTGAAGGCGCCGTAGCCCTGGCCGGAGAACTCCTCCTCGATCTGGGGGTAGCTCCGGCCGGTGACGGCGGCGTAGATCTGCATCAGGTTGGCCACCCCCGGCTTGTTCTCCGGGTCGTAGCGCACCGGGTCCACGGTGTCCGAGTCGGTCACCGCCCGCTTGAACTTGCGCAGGATGTCCTCCGGCTTCTCCATGAGGAAGACGCAGCCCTCCGGCATGGACTTGGACATTTTGGTCCCCGGCTGGTTCAGGCTCATCACCCTGGCCCCGGCCTTGGGGATGTAGGGCTCCGGGATCTTGAAGGTCTCGCCGTAGACGCCGTTGAAGCGGTTGGCGATGTCCCGGCAGATCTCCACGTGCTGTTTCTGGTCCGCCCCCACGGGGACGAAGTCGGGCTGGTAGAGCAGGATGTCGGCGGCCATGAGGCTGGGGTAGGTGAAGAGCCCGGCGTTGATGTTGTCGGCGTGCTTGGCGGACTTGTCCTTGAACTGGGTCATCCGGGACAGCTCGCCGAACATGGTGTAGCACTGGAGCACCCAACCCAGCTGGGCGTGGGCGGGGACGTGGCTCTGGACAAAGATGGTGTTCCTGTCCGGGTCCAGGCCGCAGGCGATGTAGGTGGCGATCTGGACCAGGGTGCGGCGGCGCAGCTCCGCGGGGACCTGGCGCACCGTGATGGTGTGGAGGTCGGCCATGAACCAGTAGCAGTCGAACTGGTCGGAGAGCTGGGCCCAGTTCCTGATGGCCCCCAGGTAGTTGCCCAGGTGCAGATCGCCGCTGGGCTGGATGCCGGAGAGCAAAACCTTTTTCTCGTTTTCCAAAGGAGTCAACCCCCTGATTGCGATTTGATGCCTATCGGCTTAGTATACCACCTTTTTCCCCCGTTGACAATACTTGCCGCCCCGGCGGAGGGTCCGGAAAACAAAAAAATCGTCAAAGGGGGCCGGGCGGCCCCTCTTTGACGATCCCACGGCGCTCCGGCGCCCTCAGCTGTCTACCTCCACGTCGTAGGCGCCCTTGGCCGGGGCGGCGGGGGAGGCGACCCCGGCCACGCTGCGGAAGGCGGCCCGGGACTGGGCCAGCTCCTTCCCCGCCTCGGCCACCGCCTCCTCCGCCCGGCGGAGCAGGTCGTCGCAGTACGCCTGGGCGGCCCGCTTCAGGTCC
This sequence comes from uncultured Oscillospiraceae bacterium, assembly GCA_947628975.1. Taxonomy (GTDB): domain Bacteria; phylum Bacillota; class Clostridia; order Oscillospirales; family Oscillospiraceae; genus MGBC124762. The sequence continues at coordinate 2,272 of CANRBW010000144.1, forward strand.
CTGGCCTGGGCCTCGGCGGCCCGGAGCTGCTCGGCGGTCTTCTGCTCGGTCTGGCGGGTCAACTCGGTGCTCTGCTGGCTGGCCTGGCGCATGAGCTGGGTCTCCCCCACCATCTGGGTGGCCTGGTCCTGGGCCTGCTTGCGGATCAGCTCCGCCTCCCGCTTGGCGGCGGCCAGATACTCGTTGCGGGTGTTGAGCATCTTCCGCGCCTCGGCGAACTCCACGGGGAACTGGGCCCGCACGTCGTCCAGCAGGTCCAGCGCCTTGTCCCGCTCCAGCATACACTTGTCGCCGGTGAGGGGCACGCCCTTGGCGTCCTCAATCATCTCGTAAAGAGAGTCCAGCAGTTCTTCCACGCTCATAGCCATTTAGTTTTCCCTCCCAAGATTGGTTCTGATCCTCTGGTTGACCTCGTCTATGATCTCTCTGGGGACAAAATCGCTCAGGTCCGCGCCGTAACGGGCCATCTCCTTGACCACGCTGGAGCTGAGGTGGTTGTACTTGGCCAGGGAGGGCAGAAACATGGTGTCCAGACGGGGGTTCAGCTGGCGGTTGATCATGGCCATCTGGACTTCCTTTTCATAGTCGCTCACCGCCCGGAGGCCCTTGATCAGGGTGCAGGCCCGCTGTATCCGGGCGTAGTCGGCCACCAGGCCGGCGTACTGGTCGATCTCCACGTTGGGGAGCTTGTCGCACACCCGGCGGAGCATATCCACCCGCTCCTCCGGGGTGAACATCCCCGCCGGCTTTTCCGAGTTCACCATGATGCACACCACCAGCCGGTCGAAACAGCGGGCGGCCCGCTTGATGACGTTCAGGTGGCCCAGGGTGACGGGGTCGAAGCTGCCCGGATAGATGGCGGTTTTCATCCCCGTGTTCACCTCCGGTGGTAAAGGGTGAGCTTGATCTTGCCGTAGCGGTACTCCCGGCCCATCTCGTAGGGCGGGGCCAGGGTGGGCAAAAGCTCCTCCGCGCCGGTCTCGCATACAATTATACCATGTTCCGCCACAATGTCAATTCCCGCGATGGCGTTGAGGGCGCTTTCCATCAGCCCGGTGCGGTAGGGCGGGTCCAGGAAGACCAGGCCGTAGCGCCCCGGGCGGCCCTCCACAAAGCTCACCGCGTCCCGCTGAAGCACCTCGTAGCGGTCCGGGTCCGCCACCAGGGCGGCGTTCTCCTTCACCACCCGGACCGCCTCCCTGGCCTGGTCCACGAAGGTGACGTATCCCGCCCCGCGGCTGAGGGCCTCGCACCCCAGCTGGCCGGTGCCGGCGAACAGGTCCAGCACCCGGCGGCCCTCGATGTCAAACTGGACGATGTTGAACATGGACTCCTTCACCTTGTCGGTGGTGGGCCGGGTGTCCAGGCCGGGAAGCTCCCGGAGCTTCCGGCCCCTGGCCGAGCCCGCGACGATCCGCATGGGTCACTCCTCCTCTGTGTCGGGCGTCTCCGCCCCCGGCTGGGGGGCGTGAAAGTGGCGGTAGACCGCCTGGGCGGTCTTTTTGTCCAGGACCCCCTCCAATTCTTCCAGCCCCGCGGCCCGGATATTCTTGACGCTCTTGAACTGCCGGAGCAGCTGGGCCCGGCGCTTGGGCCCCACGCCGGGGATGGCGTCCAGGGCGGAACCCTTTACCCGCCCCGACTGCTGCTGGCGGTGGAAAGTGATGGCGAAGCGGTGGGTCTCCTCCTGGATCCGGCCCACCAGGGCGAACAGGGCGGGGACCCGCTGGAGCCCCAGCTCCAGCCCCTCCGGGGTGACCAGTCCCCTGGTGCGGTGGCGGTCGTCCTTGACCATGCCGAAGACGGGGATGGACAGGCCCAGGGCCCGCTCCACCTGGAGGGCCACCTGGGCGTGCTCGGCGCCGCCGTCGATGAGCAGGATGTCGGGCAGGTCGCCGAACTTCTCGTCCCCGTCCAGATAGCGGCGGAACCGCCGGGTGAGCACCTGCTCCATGGCGGCGTAGTCGTTGGGCCCGTCCATGTCCCGCAGCTTGAAGCGGCGGTAGTCGCTCCGCTTGGGCCGGGCGTCCTGAAAGACCACCATGGAGGCACTATGTCGTCGGCGCCCTGGTTGGAGATGTCG
>CANRBW010000145.1 GCA_947628975.1 uncultured Oscillospiraceae bacterium
GATGGCGTCGGCCTGGCGGGGGTGGATGCCCACGCCGTCGGCGTTCTCGCCGTTGACCACGGTGAAGTGGACGTCCCGCTCCCGCCGGAGACGGGGCAGGTGCTCTTCCAGCATGGCCACGCCGGCCTCCCCGACCACGTCGCCCACCGCCAGCAGACGGAAGGTCATACCAGACCCTCCTTCCAAAGCCAGCTCTGGAGCTCCGGGAGGTCGGGGGCGATGTGGACGTGGGGGTAGGGGTCGAAGGCCGGGGCGGGGGTGACGCCGTTGAGCACGGCGCAGAAGTCCACCCCGGCGTTCTGGCCCGCCTGGGCGTCGATGACGGTGTCGCCGCAGTAGAGGACCTCCTCAGGGGCCAGGCCGGTGGCCTCCAGGGTGCGCAGGATGCCCGCCGGGTCGGGCTTGGGGCGGGGGACCTGGTCGGGGCCGATGATGGAGTCGAAGCGGTCGTAGACACCGCGGGCCTTCAGGATCTCGGAGAGGATGTAGGAGGGCTTGGAGCTGACCAGGGCCAGCCGGACCCCCTGGGCCCGGAGCCGCGCCAGCAGGTCCTCGCAGCCGTCGCACAGCTTGGTGGTGGCGATCTGGACGGGGGTGCAGACGCTGCGGTAGAGCTGGACGAACCGGTCCCGCTTCGCCTCGTCCCGCTCGCCGGTGAGCTGGGTGAAGCCGTCCCGCAGGACCAGGCCCACCGTGTCCCGGATCTCCGCGCGGGTGGGCATGGTCTGGTAGCCCATGGTGTGCAGGCCGTAGAGGAAGCCGGTCACGATGGCCTCGGTGGCGTCCCCCAGGGTGTAGTCAAAGTCGAAGAAAATGCCGCGGTATTTCATAGCTGCCCTCATTTCCGTGAAAAAATTACCTCTCTATCTTAGCACAACCCGGCGAAAACTACAAGCGGCATTGTGTCCCCCGCCGTCCCCGCCGGGGGAGAGGAAAAGGGGGTTGACAAAGGGGAGAATGTCTGTTAAAATAACTTCCGCTGTTAGGACGGCGCCGCGCTGGTGTAGCTCAGTTGGTAGAGCAGCTGATTTGTAATCAGCAGGTCGGGGGTTCGAGTCCGTCCACCAGCTCCATCGTCAGAAGAAGCCTGCTCCGTTCCGTTTCCGCCTGGCGGCGAAAACGCCACATTTGCAGTCTCCTTCTTCCTCTCCAAATCGAACCCGCTTCGCTGGGCTTCGATTTGGTAAGGGCAAGGTCAAAGGCCAAGACCAGACCACGCGCGAGCATGACAGCCGCCCTTGTTCCGTTTCCGCCTGGCGGCGAAAACTCCACATCCGCAGTCTCCTTCTTCCTCTCCAAATCGAACCCGCTTCGCTGGGCTTCGATTTGGTAAGGGCAAGGTCAAGGGCCAAGACTATGGGCGAGCAGGACAGCCCCGTTTTTACTCCGCCGTCGGCCACGGCGGGAGGGGCGGACAACCGAATATGGGAGCGTTCCCGAGCGGCCAAAGGGGGCAGACTGTAAATCTGTTGCGTAAGCTACGGTGGTTCGAATCCACCCGCTCCCACCAAGAAAACCAACGACGCCCTGTGGGCGGCGTTGGTTTTTTATTGTCGGGGGTCCGCTCAGGGTGGATGGGGGGATTTCACGCCGATTTGATTGAATTGGCCGGGGGAGGGCGGTATACTTCATCCTGTAATGGTGTGCGGACGAGAGAGGAGGCGGCGAGGTGGAGATACAGATCCGAGTCCTGGACCGGCGGGAGCTGCCCGGCTTCCGGCCCTACCTGCTCCCCGCCACCGCCGAGGCCATCGGGCGGGACGACCCCCGTCTGGTGGCGCTGGGGGCGGCGGCGGGACGGTACGCCCTGGGGGCGGTGGCCGCCCGATTGGACGAGGGCGACGAGGCGGAGCTGACCGACCTGTTCGTGGACGAGGCGGTCCGGCGGCAGGGCGTGGGGCTCACCCTGATCCGGGCCCTCCGGGCCGCCCTGGCGGAGCGGGGCGTCACCCTGCTGACCGCCTGCTACGCCCTGGAGGCGGAGGACCTGGCCGCCATGGACGCCCTGCTGGTCAAGGTGGGGGCCACCCCGCCCCGCCGCCGGGCCCTGAGCTTTCAGGCCGACTCCCGGGACTACCGGGACCACCCCCTGCTGGGGGTCTGCTTCACCCCCCGATACCGGACGCCGGAGGGGGTGGTCCCCTTCTTCCAGCTGCCGGAGGAGGCGCTGAAGGAGCTGGAGGGGGCGAAGGACATCCCCTACATCCTCTCCTGGTCCCTGCTGAGGGAGCGGGCGGTCCCCGACCTCTCGGTGGCGACGGTCCGGGAGGGGCGGGTGCGGTCCTACCTGCTGGCGGAGGAGAGCGCCGACGGCGGCTTCGTCCTCCTGGCCGCCTTCCGCCGGGAAGGGGCCAGGGCATCCGACTTCCTGCGGCTGCTGCGGGAGCTGCTCAGCCGGTGCTGGTACTGGCGGGGCGGGGACTTCCCCTTCTACTTCTCCGCCATCAACCAGCACACCGAGGAGCTGGCCCTGTCCCTGATGGGGGAGCGGCGAACGGAGCGGGAGGAGCACGCCTGCGCCCTGTCCCTGACGGGGGCGGAGCCCGGCTGACCGCCGCCCCGGCCCGGAAGAGCGGGCGAAGAGAAGACGAAACGGTATAGTTTCCCACCCAAGACAGGAGGTTGAGGATATGTCACAGACCTATCAGGCCCGCCGCCGGGACCGGACGGCTCCGGCGGAGCCGAAACCGCAGACCGCCGCGCCCGGCCCGTCCCTTCAGGAGTTGGCGGCGGGGGCGATGCCGTCTACGGAGCAGATGGGCCGTCAGGTGGACCTGCCAGGGGCGATCCGGGAGAAGATGGAGGCCTCCTTCGGGGCGGACTTCTCCGGGGTGAAGGTGTTCGAGAGCCAGACGGTGGCGGACGCGGGAGCCCAGGCCATGACCATGGGGTCCAACATCGCCTTCGCCCCGGGGCAGTTGGATTTAGTTTCCACGTCGGGCCAGGCGGTGCTGGGGCATGAGCTGTCCCACGTCGTTTCCCAGGCCAGGGGCGAGAGCGCCGGGCAGGGATTTCTGGCGGACAGCGGTCTGGAGGCCCAGGCGGACCGGCAGGGGATGCTGGCCGCCCAGGGGGAGAGCGCCTACGCGGGACCGGTGAGCCCGGTGGGCGTCAGCGCCGTGCCAGCGGCCGCGGCGGGACCCATGCAGGCCAAGAAGCAGTCCACCATCAACGCCGAGAAGGAGGCAGCTTTGGAGGGCGCTACCCTTCCGGGCTACGCCCATCCCATCCAGCGGGCCAGGGCCAAGAAGCACTGGAACGACACCCGGGATAGACGCGCCCAGGAGCAGATCATCGCCTATAAGCACCTGGGAACGGAAGCCGACCTGGACGATGTGGGGAGCCTGGGCAACGCGGACACCACGGCGGCGGTGGATCGCGGGGTGGCGGAGTACTGGCGCAAGCGGGATCTGGCCGGTCAGTATTACAGCAGGGCCAAGAAGGCCTATGAGGAGAGCGGCGGGGATACCTCGCTGTTGGCGTCGCCTGAAAACATCGACCCCGACAAGCCGGGAGAGCGGGTGTCGGACTACATCGAGGGGCTGATGCTCCAGGCGGGGGACGATCCGGAGAAGCACGCCGAGATCTTGAAGGCCTTCGCCGAGCGAGACACCGAGAAGGTTGGCAAGTATATGGGCGACGACATCAAGCGCGCCGTCCACCTGGAGTACAACTCCGCCGGTTTGCTCAGCGCGGACAAGGGAGCCGCTGCCGCCGAGATGGGACGGCGGGGAGCGGACTTCTACCGGGTGCGCGCGCTGGGAAATCTGATGCCGGAGATGATCGCCCGCTTTGGCGTTACTCGGGAGGCCCTGGGACTCCCGGACGATCAGGCGATGGCGACCTTCAACAAACGAACCCGTGACATGGAGTCGGACGAGCGGGTGTTTTGGAGGCGGGCTAACGCCCAAACCCAGAGCAATCCGAGGGAGATCACCAAATCCGTCCGAAAGGGGGGGCAGGGACCGGACGAACCCACCCCGGAGGAGCGGGCCGCTTACGCCCACGCGGCCGAACAAACCCTACGTTACAACCGTCATCAGCGCATATAAGCAGAACCGGCGCAAGGGAGGAGGGGGAGCGTGATGTCCCAGACTTATCAGACCCGCCGCAGGGCCCAGGCCGCTCCGGCGGAGAAAAAAGCCCAGACCGCCGCGCCGGGGCCGTCCCTTTCGGAGCTGGCCGCGGGGGCTATGCCGTCCACGGAGCAGATGGGCCGTCAGGTGGACCTGCCCGGGGCCATCCGGGAGAAGATGGAGGCCTCCTTCGGGGCGGACTTCTCCGGGGTGAAGGTCTATGAGAGC
>CANRBW010000146.1 GCA_947628975.1 uncultured Oscillospiraceae bacterium
AGGGAGGTGGGCCGGGACCCGGCCCAGATCACCCTGGAGGCCGCCACCAAGACCCAGAGCGCCGAGACCGTCCGGGCCGCCATCGCCGCGGGGGTGACCCTGTGCGGGGAGAACCGGGTCCAGGAGCTGTGCCAGAAGCTGGACCAGTTCGCCTACGACGGGGCGGAGGTCCACTTCATCGGCCACCTACAGACCAACAAGATCAACAAGGTGGTGGGCCGGGTGGAGATGATCGAGTCGGTGGGCTCCACCCATCTCCTGGAGGGGATCGACGCCTGCGCCCGCCGCCTGGAGCGGGTCCAGGACATCCTGCTGGAGATCAACATCGCCGGGGAGGAGAGCAAGTCCGGCTTCCCCCCGGAGGAGGCCCTCTTCGCCGCCCACCGGGCCATGGAGCTGCCCGGCGTGCGCCTGCGGGGGGTGATGTGCATTCCCCCGGTGGCACAAGATGTTGGGGCCAACCGAAAATTTTTTCACAAAATATATCAAATTTATGTTGACATAATTCGAAGGATGGGAGATAATAGAAGTGCGATCAATTGTCTCTCCATGGGGATGAGCCGGGACTACGCCGACGCGGTCCGGGAGGGCGCCACCATCGTGCGCCTGGGGACCGCCCTGTTCGGCCCGCGGCTTTGACAGGGAAAGAGAACAAAAGAGCGAAAGGGGAAAACGCACGATGAATTTTATTGCCGAGCTCAAGAAGCTGACCCGTCCCTACGACGACGAGGAAGAGGAGTTTGAGGACTTTGAACCGGAGAAGAAGGCGGACAAGCGCCACGAGCGCGGCGAGCGTCCCCAGCGGGAGGAGAACGAGGCGCCCCTCTACGACGCCCACGCGGACCGCCGCAGCAACAAGGTGGTGAACATCCACGCCACCACCCAGCTCCAGGTGGTCCTGGTCAAGCCCGAGCAGTTCGACTCCGCGCCGGAGATCGCCGACCACCTCCGGGAGAAGCGCACGGTGGTGCTGAACCTGGAGTCGGTGAGCAAGGACGTGGCCCGCCGTCTGCTGGACTTCGTGGCCGGGGTGGCCTACGCCAGCGAGGGGAAGGTCAAGAAGGTGGCCGCCTTCACCTACATCGTCACGCCCTTCAATGTGGACATCCTGGGCGACCTGGTGGGGGAGCTGGAGAACAACGGGCTGTATAATTTCTGAGTGAAACGGTCGGGGCGGGGCGCGGTCCCCGCCCTCCCCTTTGGCCCCGCGGCGCGGCGGGGCCGCTTTCCCGTCCCCTGAGCGCCGCCCGGACCGGCGGACAGAGAAATATCGAGAAAAGGAGAGATCGCTATGCTCACGCCACAGGAAGTCGCGCAGCGCTCGTTCGGAAAGGCGTCCTTCGGCGGATACAACATGGCCATGGTGGACGATTTTCTGGACGAGTTGACCGCCGACTATGAGGCGCTGTTCAACGAAAACGCCCTGCTCAAGCAGAAGCTGGGGGTCCTCTCGGGCAAGATCCGGGAGTATCAGGCCACCGAGGAGGGGATGCGCAAGGCCCTCATGGCCGCCCAGCAGACCGCCGGGGAGATGGTCAAGGAGGCGGAGGTCCAGAGCGCCCGGATGATCGCCGAGGCGGAGAACAGCGCCGCCACCATGCGCCAGGAGATTGCCCGGGACCTGGAGGCCGAGAGCCGGAAGCTGGAGGCCGCCCGGACCTCGGTGGAGGAGTTCAAAAAGCAGATCCTGGCCGTCTGCCAGAAGGAGATGGACAGCCTGGCCCGGCTGGACGAGATCGCCCCCGCCCCGGTGGCCGCCCCCAAGGGGGTGGACCACACCGTGGAGGACATCCAGGCCGCGGTGGAGCGGTCGGTGGCCAAGGAGGACGAGGACCTGCGCCAGGAGGACCGGGCCGACCCCGCCGCCGACTCTGCCGGCGACCCCGCCCCGGCGGTGGAGGAGAGCTCGGTGGCCCTCTACGAAAAGCTGATGGCCGACCGCAAGGCCGCCGCCAAGACCGAGGAGTCCGACCCCACCGCGCCCACCCGCCGGGTGGAGCGCCGGTCCCTGGAGTTCGGCAAGGACTTCGAGATCGACTGAGCCCGCCTGACGGGCCGTCCCGGAGTGGGACGGGGCAAGGCCGGTGAGGACACCGGCCTTGTTTTTTGCCCGGAGAGGGGAGAAGACTATGTCCATCCAACTGTCCGACCACTTCAGCTATGGCCGGCTGGCGCGGTTTTGCCTGCCGCCCATCGCCATGATGATCTTCACCTCCGTCTACGGCGTGGTGGACGGCTTTTTCGTGTCCAACTGGACCGGGAAGGCGTCCTTCGCCGCGGTGAACCTGGTCTGGCCCTTTGTGATGATCCTGGGCGGGGTGGGCTTCATGCTGGGGACCGGGGGGAGCGCCCTGGTGGCCAAGACCATGGGGGAGGGGGACCGGGAGCGGGCCAACCGGTACTTCACCATGATGGTCACCGCCACGGCGGTGGCGGGGGTGGTCCTCTCCGCCCTGGGCATCCTGTTCCTCCGGCCCATCGTCGTGGTCCTGGGGGCCGCGGAGGATATGGTGGACGACTGCGTGGTCTACGGGCGGATCCTGCTGGCCTTCAACACCCCATTCATGCTCCAGAACCTGTTCCAGACCTTCCTCACCACCGCCCAGAAGCCCAAGCTGGGCCTGGGCTGTACCCTGGCGGCCGGGGTGACCAACATGGCCCTGGACGCCCTCTTCGTGGCGGGACTGCGGTGGGGTGTGGCCGGGGCGGCGCTGGCCACCGGCCTCTCCCAGACGGTGGGCGGGGCGCTGCCCCTGGTCTACTTCCTGCGGCCCAACCACAGCCTGCTGCGCCTGGTCCCCGCCCGGCTGGAGCTGTCCCCCCTGGCCAGGGCCGCGGGGAACGGCGCTTCGGAGCTGATGGGCAACATCTCCGGCTCGGTGGTGAGTATGCTGTTCAACTTCCAGCTCATGCGTCTGGCCGGGGAGGACGGGGTGGCGGCCTACGGCGTGCTGATGTACGTCAACTTCATCTTCCTGGCCATCTTCATCGGCTACACCATCGGCGCGGCCCCCATCGTGGGCTACCACTACGGCGCGGAGAACCGGGGGGAGGTGCGCAACCTCCTGGGCAAGAGCCTGCGGCTGATGGTGGGGGCGGGGGTGGCCATGACCGCCCTGGCCTGGGCCCTGGCCGAGCCGCTGGCGCGGGTCTTCGTGGGCTACGACCCGGCGCTGATGGCCCTGACCCGCCACGCCTTCTCCATCTGCGCGCTGATGTTTTTGGTGGCGGGGGTGAACATCTTCACCTCCTCCTTCTTCACCGCCCTGAATAACGGCGCGGTCTCCGCCGCCATCGCCTTCCTCCGGGGGCTGGTGTTCCAGTGTTTGTCCGTGCTCCTCCTGCCCGCCCTCTTCGGCCTGGAGGGGGTCTGGTGGTCGGTGGTGGCGGCGGACGGCTGCTCCTTCCTGGTGTCGGCGGCCTTCCTGCTGGGGGAGCGGCGACGCTACGGCTACTGAGGGACCGCGCGCCCCGCCCCAAAACGCGGTTGCGTTTTGGGACGGGGTTTGGTATACTGGTAGAAAAGATTCCCGGATGGGAGGGGTATTTATGTTAACCATTCATCAGCGCCCCATGGTCTACCGCGGCGGCGCGCTGGTCCCCGGGACGGGGGACAGGGGCGGCACCATGGCCGCCCGGATCATCGCCGCCCACGACAGCTCCGCCGACCCCGGCCGGCTGAGCGTCCGGTTCGACGCCATGGCGTCCCACGACATCACCTATGTGGGCATCATCCAGACCGCCAGGGCCTCGGGGATGGAGCGGTTCCCGCTGCCCTATGTGCTGACCAACTGCCACAACTCCCTGTGCGCGGTGGGGGGGACCATCAACGAAGACGACCACCGCTTCGGCCTCTCGGCGGCCCGGAAGTACGGCGGGGAGTTCGTCCCCGCCCACCAGGCGGTGATCCACTCCTATATGCGCGAGCGCTACGCCGCGCCGGGGAAAATGATCCTGGGCTCGGACAGCCACACCCGCTACGGCGCCTACGGCTGTATGGCGGTGGGGGAGGGCGGGCCGGAGCTGGCCCGGCAGCTCCTGGCCAAGACCTACGACCTGGCCCGGCCGCCGGTGATGGCGGTCTACCTCACCGGCGCGCCCAGGGCCGGCGTGGGGCCCCAGGACGTGGCCCTGGCCCTCATCGCCGCCACCTTCCCCCAGGGGACGGTGAAAAACGCCGCGCTGGAGTTCATCGGCCCCGGCGTGGCCAACCTCTCCATGGACTACCGCAACGGCATCGACGTGATGACCACCGAGACCACCTGCTGGTCCAGCGTCTGGCAGACCGACGCCGTGACCG
>CANRBW010000147.1 GCA_947628975.1 uncultured Oscillospiraceae bacterium
CCTCCAGGGCCTTCCCCATGGCGGGAATGTCCTCCAGCGGGGACTCGATGAGCCCGCCGGTGGCCTCGGTCTCGGGGAAGCAGCGCCGGATAAAGGGGGCGAAGCGGCGCAGCCGCTCCTCGGCGTCGGCGATGTCAGCATCGGAGACCACAAGCTGGCATACGCCGTCGGTGACGGCAAAGGGCAGCAGGTCGGGGTTGATCCAGACCGTCTCCTTCTTGTCCGCCACCTCTTTGATGGTGGGATTCTGCTGAATGTACTTGCTGGCGTCGATCATCACGATTCCTCCTCAAAGTGTTTGGTATTATTTAACGTTTGTTCAGTTCGGTGTTCATTTTAGCTAAACGCTTGTTAATTGTCAAGAACCTCCGCACATTTTTTCCATATTTCACATATTGACGCTCCATTTTTTGTGTAATTTAACTAATTCAGGAACCTCTTCAAAAATTTTGCGTTCCCGGTTGCGTCCACCCGAAAATGCGGTTATAATAGGGCTATCGTTTGAAAAAGGAGCTTTCGCCATGGATTTTCACGCGAATGAGGGAAAAAGCGTCGTCATCGAGCATAACGGCAAAAAATATGCCCGCCACGCCATCACCACCCACTTTGTCCAGGTGGGCGAGAGCTACGTGGACCTGATCGAGAAATACGTCAAGCCGGTCTATCAGCCGGGGGACATCCTCTCCTCCAGCGAGAAGGTCATCGCCCTGTGCCAGCGCCGGATCGTCACCGAGGAGGAGTGCAAGCCCGGCTTCTGGGCCAAGGTCCTCTCCCGCTGTGTCCACCAGACCGCCGCCGGCCCCGGCATGGGCCTGCCCACCAAGATGCAGTTCGCCATCAACCTGTGCGGCCTGCCCAAGGTGCTGTGGGCGGCCATCTGCGCCGCCGTGGGCAAGGTCTTTGGCAAGAAGGGCGTGTTCTACGATATGCTGGGGGTGGAGGTCACCGGGCTGGACGGCTTCTACGGCGAGGACATCCCCGCCTACGCCCATATGGGCGTCCGGGTGCCGGAAAACCCCGCCGGCGTGTGCGACGAGATCTACGAAAAGACCGGCGTGGTGATGATGATCGTGGACGCCAACGACCTGCGGGTGGACCTGCTGGGCAAGGGCAAGGCCCTGGCGGACTGGGCGGACGACGACCTGCTGGCCCTCATCCGGGACAACCCCGCCGGCCAGGGCACCCAGCTGACCCCCTTCATCCTCATCCGGGAGCTGCCGGAGGGGGCCTCCGCCCCGGAGGACTGACCCCGCCCCCGCCCCGACAAGGCCGGACCCCCCGCCGGAGAGGCCCCTCCTCCCCGGCGGGGGGTCCGGCCGCTTGTCCCGGAATTTTTCCCCTCGACGGCCTTCCCCCTTCTTCCCCTCCCCTCCCGTGGTAGGATAGGACGAAACCTTGGGACACGCGCGGTAAGAAAGGAGGAAGGTCCCATGGCCCTGTTTCCCCCCGCCAAGCCCTTCTCGTCCCGCCGGGTGGTCCAGCTCCCGGTGGAGCGCATCGCCCCCAACCCCAACCAGCCCCGGACCGCCTTCGACGCCGCCTCCCTGGGGGAGCTGGCCGACTCCATCGCCGTCCACGGGGTGCTCCAGCCCCTCACCGTCCGGGCGGTGGGGGACGGCTGGGAGCTGGTCTCCGGAGAGCGGCGGCTCCGGGCGGCCAAGCTGGCGGGGCTGTCCGCCGTCCCCTGCCTGGTGGCCCAGGCCAGCCAGGAGGAGAGCGCCCTGCTGGCCCTGGTGGAGAACCTCCAGCGCCGGGACCTGGACTTTCTGGAGGAGGCCCTGGCCCTGAGCCAGCTCACCGCCACCTTCCACATGACCCAGGAGCAGGTGGCCAAACGCCTGGGCAAGAGCCAGGGCGCGGTGGCCAACAAACTGCGGCTGCTCCGCCTCTCCCCTGACGCCCTGGTCCTCCTGCGGGCCAAGGGCTTCTCCGAGCGCCACGCCAGGGCCCTGCTCCGGCTCCCGGAGGAGGCGGACCAGGTGGCGGCGGCCCAGTACGCCGTGGCCCACAACCTGACCGTCCGGGCCACGGAGCAATATGTGGAGGCCCTGCTGACCCACCGGGACCCGCCCCCCAAGCCCAAGTTCGTCCTCCGGGACGTGCGGGTCTTCCTCAACTCCGTCTCCAAGCACCTGAAGCTGGTCCAGTCCGCCGGCATCCCGGCCCGGTGCCTCCGGGAGGAGACCGACCGGGAGATCCGCCTGACCATCACCATCCCCAAGGCCCGGTAGGGGCGGCGGCCCGCGTCGCCGCCCGGGCGAGGGACCGCGCTCTGAAGGGGCAAAGCCCCTGAAACTCCAGGACTTTCGGGGGAATGTTCCACGTGGAACACTCCCCTCCCCCGGCCGGCGCCTACGGGCGCCGGCCTTTTGCGCGTTTTTTCAAATAACGGTTGAAATTTCCCCGGCCACCTTATATAATAGGGGTTACACGTCTATCTGACACAAAAGGCAGGTATCTCTATGGCAAAGACCGTTGCGATCGTCAACCAGAAGGGGGGCGTGGGGAAGACCACCACCTGCGTCAACCTGGCCGCCGCCCTGCACGACCTGGGGAAGCGGGTGCTGGTGTGCGATTTCGACCCCCAGGGCAACGCCACCTCCGGCTTCGGGGTGGACAAGACCACCCTCTCCCCCTCGGTCTACGAGGCGATCATCGGCGGGGCCCCCATCCGGAAGGCGGTAGTCTCCACCCAGTGGGGGGACGTGATCGGCGCCAACAAGTCCCTGGCGGGGGCCACGGTGGAGCTCATCGGCATGGCGGACCGGGAACATCTGCTCAAGAACGCCCTGGCCCCCCTGGACGGGGACTATGACTACATCTTCATCGACTGCCCGCCCTCCCTGGAACTGCTGACCCTCAACGCCCTCTGCGCCGCCCAGGCCATCCTGGTCCCGGTCCAGTGCGAGTACTACGCCCTGGAGGGGCTGAGCGACCTGCTGACCACGGTGCGGATCGTCAAGCGGTCCCTGAACCCCCAGCTCGCCCTGATGGGGGTGGTGCTGACCATGTACGACGGCCGGACCCACCTGTCCATGCAGGTGGCGGAGGAGGTCAAGCGCTTCTTCCCCGGCAAGGTCTACGCCAGCGTCATCCCCCGAAACGTCCGCCTGTCCGAGGCCCCCAGCCACGGCAAGCCGGTGCTGAGTTACGACCCCTGGAGCCGGGGGGCCAACGCCTACAAGTCCCTGGCCCAGGAGCTGGCGGCCAGGGAGTGACCCCCGCCCGGCGGGGAAAACAGCCGGAATGTTCCACGTGGAACATTCCGGGAGGAAAGGAAGAAGGATATGGCAAGCAGAGAAAAGGGCCTGGGCAAGGGCCTGGGCGCCCTGCTGGGGGAGCGGGCCTACGAGGAGGAGCGGTCCGGCTCCCTGTCCACCCTGCCCATCTCCCAGGTCCAGCCCGGCCTGAACCAGCCCCGGAAGAAGTTCGACGCCCAGGCCATCGCCGAGCTGGCCGACTCCATCCGGGAGCACGGCGTTCTCCAGCCCCTCACCGTCCGGCGGCTGGCCTCGGGCTACTACCAGATCATCGCCGGGGAGCGGCGGTGGCGGGCGGCCAAGGAGGCGGGGCTGGACGAGGTCCCGGTGAACATCATCGAGGCCGACGACAAGAAGGTCATGGAGCTGGGCCTGATCGAAAACCTCCAGCGCCAGGACCTGAACCCCATGGAGGAGGCCAACGGCTACCGCTCCCTCATGGAGGACTACGGCATGACCCAGGAGGAGGTGGCCCAGCGCCTGGGCAAGTCCCGCTCCGCCGTGGCCAACGCCCTGCGGCTGTTGAACCTCCCCGACGCGGTGCGCTTCCTGCTGGAGGAGGGGCAGCTCTCCGCCGGCCACGCCAAGGCCATCCTGGCCGCCCCCGCCGGGGAGGCCCAGAAAAAGCTGGCCCAGCGGGTGGTCAAGGAGGGCCTCAGCGTCCGGGAGACGGAGGCCCTGGCCAAGCGGCTTTCCAAGCCGCCCCGCCGCCCCGGCCCCGCCGATCTAGAGCGGCAGGAGCTCCAGATCTACTACCGGGACCTGGCCCAGCAGCTCTCCCGGAGCCTGGGCCGGAAGGTGACCTTCCAGCCGGGGAAGAAGAAGGGCCTGCTGACCATGGAATACTACGACCTGGAGGACCTGGACCTGCTCCTGTCCCGGCTGAGGGGAGGGACCGCGCCGTGAGCACCCGCCCCAGCAAGGAGGAGGCCGCCGCGCTCCAGTACCAGACCGAGCACGAGTTCCCCCTCCCCCGCGCCCTGACGGGGGAGCCGCGCGGAAACTTTCAGAAAAGAGGAGAATGGTG
>CANRBW010000148.1 GCA_947628975.1 uncultured Oscillospiraceae bacterium
TGTCCCCCCACTGGTCGCTCTGGATGGTGCGCCAGTCGATGTGGACGTTGGTCTTCTCCTCCAGGCGCTTGAAGATGGTGCGGTTGTTGGGGTCGGACTCGGTCCCGGCGGGGAAGTTGGTCAGGCCCTTCAGGGTGGCGGGCTCCGCCAGAGGCATGGCGACCTCGGCGGGATCCACCGTCAGGCCCAGGCTGTCGGCGCCCAGCTGCGCGCTGCTGCCGCAGCCGGCCAGCAGCCCGGCGGTCAGGACCAGGGCCAGGACCAGGGCGACCCCCTTGTGAGAGAATTTGCGCATTGTGGTTTCTCCTTTCCCTTGCCGCTCGTGTGATGTGCGCGGGCAAGTCGGGGCGATCAGCCCTTCACCGCGCCGGCCATGATGCCGTTGTCGAAATACTTCTGGAAGAAGGGGTACATGATCATCAGCGGCAGGCTGGAGATGATGATCGTGGCGTACTTCAGAAGCTCGGCCAGCTGGGCCCGCTGGGCGGTGCTCTGGATGTCGGAGACCATGCCCGGCTCCGGCTGGCTCTGGATCAGGATGGAGCGCAGGACCAGCTGCAACGGCTGCTTGCTGGCGGAGTTGAGGTAGATCATGGCGTCAAAGTAGCTGTTCCACATCCCCACGAAGTTCCACATGGCGATGGTGGCGATGATGGGGGTACACACCGGGAGCAGGATCTTGAAGAAGTACTGCATCTCGGAGGCCCCGTCGATGTCCGCCGCCTCCTGGAGGTCCCGGGGGATCCCCTGGTAGTAGGTGCGGGCGATGATCATGTTCCACACGCTGAACGCGCCGGGGAGCAGGATGGCCAGCGGGTTGTCGTAGAGGCCCAGGTCGTTGATGAGCAGGTAGGTGGGGATCAGCCCGCCGCCGAAGAACATGGTGATGACGAAGATGACGTTGAAGAACCCTCTGCCCCGAAAGTCGGGCCGGGACATGGGGTAGGCCGCCAAAAGCGTCACCGCCACGGACAGCACGGTGAACTCCACCGAGTAGAGCAGGGCGTTCTTGAAGCCCACCCAGATCTGGGAGTTGGTCATCACCCGCTCGTAGGCCGTCAGCGTCCACTTGCTGAAGTCGAAGGTCAGGCCCTTGTTTTGCAGGGTGACAGGGTCGATGAAGGAGGCCAGGATGATGTAGATGACCGGGAGGATGATCGCCAGCAGGAAGACGCCCAGGATGATGTAGGCGACGGTCAGGATGGCCTTATCCCCGGTGGGCAGCTTGGCGAACTCGCCCTTCTTCTTTATCGCTTTCGCTTTCATGGCTTATCTCCTCCCCCCTCAGATGCCCTTGCCGTCGTTCATCTTCTTCACGATCGCGTTCATGGAGATCAAGAGGATGACGTTGATGACCGTGTTGAACAGGCCCACCGCGGTGGAGAAGCCGAAGTCGGCCTGGATCAGGCCCAGCTTATACACATAGGTGGAGATGATCTCGGACGAGGCCATGTTCAGGTCGGTCTGGAGGGCGTAGGCTTTCTCGAAGCCGATGGACATGATGTTGCCCACGGACATGATGAACTGGATGAGCACGGTATCCTTGATGGCCGGCCACTCCACCGCCCGGATCTGCTGGATCAGGTTGGCCCCGTCGATGACGGCGGCCTCCTTCAGGTCCTTGCTGGCATTGGAGAGGGCGGCGGTGTAGATGATGGAGGACCAGCCTGCCCCCTGCCAGATGCCGCTGGCGATGTAGATGGTGCGGAACGCCGAGGGCAGGGTCATGAAGTTGACGGACGTCCCCAGAAGCATATTCACCATGCCGGTGGGGGAGAGCAGGATGCGCACGATGCCGCACAGCACGATCACGGAGATGAAGTTGGGCATATACAGCACCAACTGGATCTTCTGCTTGCGCTTTTTGCTCAGGATCCGGTTGAGCAGGAAGGCCAGCAGGATGGGGGCCGGGAAGCCCCACAGCAGGCCGAAGACGCTCAGCTTCAGGGTGTTGACCAGATAGCTCAGGAAGTCGGGAGAGGATAAGAACCGCGTGAAGTGCGACACGCCGACGAAGTCGCTTCCCAGAATGCCCTGGATGGGGTTGTAGTCTGTGAAGGCGATGGCGATGCCGCCCATGGGGATGTAGCGGAAGATGACCGTCAGCAGGAAGGCGGGCATGATGAAGAACACATACAGCTGCCAGTGCTGCCGGAGGTACACCAGCGTGCTGTGGGCTCTGGTGCTTCCGCCCGTTCGGGCAAGTGTGCCGCGAGGGGGTTTACTCACATAATTCTCCTCCTTTGCTTGATTTTCGCCGGGGTAGGGGTATGCGGCCCCAGGGCGCGCCGTGCCGCGCTCTGGGACGCCATGATTGTATGCCCGATTTAGCAAAATGTCAACACTGATTTTTACGTTTGCACATATTTTTTTCAATTTGCACAAATCCGGCGGCAATTTTTGTACACTACCGCCGGTTTTTCCCCTCCGGACGGGCTTTTTGCTTCCCTTGTGTTGACATTTGCACACGCCTGTGTTACCATCCAGATAAAGGAAGCCCGCGCCCCGGGGCGGCGGGCCGGAAAGAGGGGCGGAAGATGAAGATCTTTTCCTACGACAGCCCGTTCAGCCAGGTGCTGCTGAAGCTCTGTTACAGCTGCTGTCTCAACCTGCTCTGGTTTGTCTGCTGCCTGCCCGTCTTCACCGTGGGCGCCTCCACCACCGCCCTCTACTATACGATGTTCAAGATCACCCGGGACGAGGAGGGCTCCCTGACCAAGACCTTCTTCCGGGCCTTTCGGGAGAACTTCCGCCAGTCCACCGTCCTGTGGCTGATCCTGCTGGCCGTGGGGGCGTTCCTGGGCGGGGACGGCTACATCCTCTACCACCTCCGGGCCGCCTCCACCGGGCCGGTGGCGGTGGTGTGGACGGTGAACCTGGCCCTGGTCATCGCCGCGGCGGTCTTCTACTGCATCGTCCTGCTCTACGTCTTCCCCCTGGTGGCCAGCGTCTCCAACACCAACCTGGCCATGCTCAAAAACGCCTTTTTCATCGGCGCGCGCTACCTCTTCTGCACCATCCTGGTCTTCGCCATCCACTTCGCCGTGTTCTTCGTGGTGGTGAGTCTGTTCACCCCGCTGATCATCTTCGGGGAGGGGCTGTGCGCCCTGCTCAGCTCCTACCTCCTGGGCCGGGTGATCCGGGCCTGCTCCTACGACCCCAACGCGGCCGGGGCGGACGGCGGTGAGGGCGCATGAAGCTGACCCGCCAGGACCGGGCGGCGCTGTGGTCCGCCTTCCGCCGGATGCGCCTGAGGGAAAAGGTGGAGTACATCTTCACCTATTTCCGCCTCCCCATCTTCCTCACCGTGGCGGCCCTGGCGGTGGTGGGGTCGCTGGTGTACCAGCGGGTCACCCGGAAGGAGCCGGTGCTCTACGCCGCCCACATCAACGTCTCCGCCGGGGAGGACCTGGAGGGCCGCCTGGGGGACGGCTTTGTGGCCGCCCTGGGCAGGGACCCCAAGAGGGCGGAGGTGTACCTCTACCGGGCCCTCTACCTCTCCGACAGCCCCTCCCAGGAGGACCACCAGTACAGCTACGCCTCCCGCCTGAAGGTCACCTCCGCCATCGAGGCCAAGCAGCTGGACGTGGCCCTCATGGACCGGAAGGGGTATGACATCCTCTCCCACAGCGGCTATCTCCTCCCCCTCTCGGAGCTGTTGGACGGCGACCCCGCCCTCCGGGAGCGGCTGGACCCCCTGCTCACCGCCAACACCGTGGTCCTGGAGGACAACGCCATCGAGTATCAGCTGGGCGAGGCGGACCGGTACGAGGCGGAGACCCGGGAGGAGGTCAACGCCCTGGAGCTGTCCACCCTCCCCCTGTTCGACCAGGCCGGGTTTTCCCAGCGGGTCTACCTGGGGGTGATCGCCAACACGCCCAGGGCGGACATGGCCCTGGCATATCTCTCGTACCTGTCCTCCGCTCCGGCGGAGGCGGCGGCGGAACAGGAGGCGTGAATCGATGAGACGGATAACGGCCGGTGTGATCTTGTGCGCGCTGCTGGCGGCCCTGGCCGGGTGCGGGGCCAAGCTGCCCACCGTGGCGGCGGACGGCGCGCCCTGGAGCGAGGACTGGACCATGGTGGGCCAGAAGCTGGGGGCGGAGGGCCCCGGCGAGGGGTTCACCCTCCAGGACGTGAAGGGCTCCAAGAAGCTGTACTTCACCTCCTGGTCCGCCGGGGAGCCCCGGACCCATACGGACAGCGAGGGGGAGGAGATCCAGGTGTGCGACGCCCAGGTGGTGGTCCTCCT
>CANRBW010000149.1 GCA_947628975.1 uncultured Oscillospiraceae bacterium
CAAGAGCCAGGGGGCCGCGCCCGCCCCGGCCAAGGCGGCCGGGGCCCCCGCCGCCCCCGCCCAGGGCCAGGGGCAGGGCCAGCCCAGGAGCAAGTCCACCGCCACCCAGCAGCCGGCCACCAGAGTGCCGGAGAAGCGGGTGGTGGACACCCGCCGGGGCGGCCAGGTGAACCTGGAGAAGTACGACGAGCGGCTGGAGAACCTGGCCGCGGGGAAGACCACCCAGATGTCCGCGGGCAAGCAGAAGTTCCAGGGCCGCAACCAGCGGGGCCGCAACAGCTTCCAGAGCGGCAAGCGCCGGGCGGAGGAGCAGGAGAAGATGCGCCGCCTCCACGCCGAGATCGCCAAGAAGCACCCCACGGTGGTGAAGATCCCCGACGAGATCAACGTGGGCGAGCTGGCCTCCCGGATGAAGAAGACCGCCGCCGAGGTGGTGAAGACCCTGATGAAGAACGGGGTCATGGCCTCGGTCTCCGACGTGATCGACTTCGACACCGCCGCCATCATCGCCGAGGAGATGGGCTGCAAGGTGGAGAAGGAGGTCATCGTCACCATCGAGGAGAAGCTCATCGACGTCAGCGAGGACAAGGCCGAGGACCTGCTGCCCAGAGCGCCGGTGGTGGTGGTCATGGGCCACGTGGACCACGGCAAGACCTCCTTGCTGGACTATATCCGCAACACCAAGGTCACCGCCGGGGAGGCCGGGGGCATCACCCAGCACATCGGCGCCTACCAGGTGGAGGTGAACGGCAAGCCCATTACCTTCCTGGACACCCCCGGCCACGAGGCCTTCACCGCCATGCGGGCCCGGGGCGCCATGATCACCGACGTGGCCATCCTGGTGGTGGCCGCCGACGACGGCATCATGCCCCAGACGGTGGAGTCCATCAACCACGCCAAGGCGGCCAAGATCCCGGTGATCGTGGCCATCAACAAGATGGATAAGCCGGAGGCCAACCCGGAGCGGATCAAGCAGCAGCTCACCGAGTATGAGCTGGTGGCCGAGGAGTGGGGCGGGGACACCATCATCTGCCCCATCTCCGCCAAGACCGGCCAGGGCATCGACAACCTGCTGGAGATGGTCACGCTGACCGCCGACGTGCAGGAGCTGAAGGCCAACCCCAACCGCACCGCCCACGGCGCGGTGATCGAGGCCCGACTGGACAAGGGCCGGGGCCCGGTGGCCACCCTGCTGGTGCAGAACGGCACCCTGAAGCAGGGGGACGTGATCATCGCCGGCACCGCCGTGGGCCGGGTCCGGGCCATGGTGAACGCCAAGGGGGAGAAGGTCACCCAGGCCGGGCCCTCCGTCCCGGTGGAGATCATCGGCATGGGGGAGGTCCCCGGCGCCGGGGACGACTTCCACGCCGTGGCCGACGAGCGCATGGCCCGGGAGCTGGTGGAACAGCGCAAGCACGAGCGCAAGGCCAGCGCCGCCGGTCCCCAGAACCAGAAGGTCACCCTGGAGGACCTGTTCTCCCAGATCAAGCAAGGGGAGATCAAGGACCTGAACGTCATCGTCAAGGCGGACGTCCAGGGCTCCGCCGAGGCGCTGAAGTCCAGCCTGGAGAAGATCGCCAACGACGAGGTCCGGGTCCGGGTGATCCACTGCGCCGTGGGCGCCATCAACGAGTCCGACGTGACCCTGGCCGCCACCAGCAAGGCCATCATCGTGGGTTTCAACGTCCGCCCCGACAACAACGCCCGGGACACCGCCCACCGCCTGGACGTGGACCTGCGGCTCTACAGCGTCATCTACGACGCCATCAACGAGGTGGAGGCCGCCATGAAGGGCATGCTGGCCCCCAAGTTCCGGGAGGTCTCTCTGGGAGAGGCGGAGGTCCGCCAGGTCTTCAAGATCACCGGCGCGGGCATCGTGGCGGGCTGCTACGTCCGCTCCGGCCACATCCAGCGGGGGGCCAAGCTCCGCCTCATCCGGGACAACATCATCATCCACGAGGGGGTCATCGCCACCCTCAAGCGCTTCAAGGACGACGTGCGGGACGTGGCCGAGGGCTACGAGTGCGGCATCACCATCGAGAAGTACGGCGACGTGAAGGAGGGGGACACCATCGAGGCCTTCCTCCTGGAGCAGATCGAGGCGTAAGCCCGCCGGGGGGCCCGTCCGCCCCGGCGGACCGGGCGACACAGCAAAGGAGAACCGCCATGGCAAGGAATCGTATGGGCCGGATCAACGAGGAGATCCAGCGGGAGCTCTCCTCCCTGATCCGCACGGTGAAGGACCCCAGGGTCACGGGGATGATCTCGGTGACGCGGGTGGACACCACCGCCGACCTGAAATACGCCAAGGTCTATATCAGCGTCCTGGACAAGACCGCCGCCAAGGCCGTCATGGGCGGACTGCGCTCCGCCTCCGGCTACCTCCGGCGGGAGCTGGGCCAGGCCCTGCGGCTGCGCGCCGTCCCGGAGCTGGAGTTCATCCGGGACGACTCCATCGACAAGGGCGCGCGCATCCTGGAGCTGCTGCGCGGCCTGGAGAAGAAGGAGGAGTGAGAGGGTATGGACTACAAAGCCGCCGCCTCCCTGCTGGGGAGCTGGGACAACATCCTCATCCTGACCCACAAGCGGCCCGACGGGGACACCATCGGGTGCGCGGTGGGTCTTTGCGCGCTTCTGCGCCAGTGCGGCAAGACCGCCTGGGTCCAGAGGAACCACGACGCCACCAGCCGCTTCACCCCCTATCTGGAGGGGTATGTGGCCCCGGCGGACTTCGTCTGCGACAAGGTGGTGGCGGTGGACGTGGCCGCCCTGGGCCTGCTGACCCCGGAGGGGCGGGCCCTGGCTGACAGCCGGGGGGTGGACCTGTGCATCGACCACCACCCCTCCAACGAGGGCTACGCCAAAGCCACCTGTCTGGAGGCGGACAAGGCCGCCTGCGGGGAGATCCTCTACAAGCTGGTGGGGGAGCTGGGGACCCTGGACCGGGCGGTGGCCTCCATGCTCTACCTGGCGGTGTCCACCGACACGGGCTGTTTCGCCTACAACAACACCACCGCCAACTCCCACGCCGTGGCCGCCGCGCTCATGGCGGCGGACATCCCCTACAAGGGCATCAACAAGCGGCACTTCCGCACCAAGTCCATGGCCCGGATGCAGCTGGAGCGGCTGCTGTTGGAGCACATGGAGGTGCTGGAGGAGGGGAAGGTGGTCCTCTCGGCCATCACCGTGGAGGATATGGTCCGCCTCCACGCCAGGGAGGAGGACGCCGAGGACATCGCCTCCTTCCTGGGCCAGATCCAGGGGGTGCTGGTCTCCGCCACCATCCGGGAGATCGAGGGCGGGGAGTGCAAGATCTCCCTGCGGACCGACCCCGACTACCTCAACGCCACCGACACCTGCGCCCTGCTGGGGGGCGGGGGCCACATGGCCGCCTCCGGCTGTACCATCTCCGGCACCGCGGCCCAGGCCCAGGCGGCCATCAAGGGGGCCATTCTGAAGGTGCTCCATGGGGAGTAACGGCGTTCTGACGGTGGATAAGCCCCAGGGCTGGACCTCCATGGACGTGTGCGCCAAGCTCCGGGGGATCTTCCACGTCAAGCGGGTGGGCCACGGGGGGACCCTGGACCCCATGGCCACGGGGGTGCTCCCGGTGTTCGTGGGCCGGGCGACCCGGTGCGCCGACTTTGTGGCGGCGGGGGAGAAGGAGTATGTGGCCGGCCTGCGCCTGGGGACGGTGACCAACACCCAGGACGCCACCGGGGAGGTGCTGGAGACCCGCCCCGTCCCCCCCGACGCGGGGGAGAGGCTGGCGGCCCTCCTGCCCCGGTTCACCGGGGAGATCGACCAGATCCCCCCCATGTATTCAGCCATCAAGCGGGAGGGGAAGAAGCTCTACGAGCTGGCCCGGAAGGGGGTGGAGGTGGAGCGCGCCCCCCGGCGGGTCACCGTCCACGCCCTGGAGCTCACAGACCGGGACGGGGCGGAGGCGTTCACCCTGCGGGTGGTCTGCTCCAAGGGGACGTACATCCGCACCCTCTGCCACGACCTGGGCCAGGCCCTGGGCTGTGGCGGGGTGATGACCGCCCTGCGGCGGACCAGGGTGGGGCGTTTCACCCTGGAGGGCGCGGTGACGGTGGAGGCCCTGGCCGCCGCCGAGGACCCGGCGGCCTTTCTGGAGCCGCCGGACCGCTGCTTTGACAGCCCCCAGGTCACCGTGGAGGGCCGGGCCCTGCGCCTGGCCCTGTGCGGCAACCCCTTCCCCCTGGACGCCCCGGTGGGGGAGGTCCGG
>CANRBW010000150.1 GCA_947628975.1 uncultured Oscillospiraceae bacterium
CACCGGCGTGGGCTCCACCGACATGGCCGCGGGGATGGCCACCGGCCGGGCCTGGTTCAAGGTCCCCTCCGCCATCCGGGTGGAGCTGACCGGCCAGCTGCCCCCCTATGTGTCGGGCAAGGACGTGGTCTTGCACCTCATCGGCCGCATCGGGGTGGACGGGGCGCTCTACCGCTCCCTGGAGTTCACCGGCCCCGGCGTGGCCGCGCTGGAGATGGACGACCGCTTCACCATCTGCAACATGGCCATCGAGGCGGGGGCCAAGAACGGCGTCTTCCCGGTGGACGACAAGACCGTGGCCTACCTGAAGGGCCGGGTGGATCGGGCCTGGACCGCCCTGGAGCCCGACGGCGACGCCCCCTACGACGCGGTGGTGGACATCGACCTCTCCGCCCTGGAGCCCACCGTCTCCCTGCCCCACCTGCCCTCCAACACCAGGACGGTGACCGAGGTGGCGGGCACCCCCATCCAGCAGGTGGTCATCGGCTCCTGCACCAACGGCCGCATCAAGGACCTGCGGGAGGCCGCGGCCATCCTCAAGGGCCGCAAGGTGGCAAGCGGGGTGCGGTGCATCGTCATTCCCGCCACCCAGGAGATCGTGCGCCAATGCCTGGCCGAGGGGCTGGCGGAGGTCTTTTTGGAGGCGGGGTGCGCCTTCTCCACCCCCACCTGCGGGCCCTGTCTGGGCGGGCACATGGGGGTGCTGGCCCCGGGGGAGCGGTGCGTCTCCACCACCAACCGCAACTTCGTCGGCCGCATGGGCGACACCAGCTCCGAGGTCATTCTGGCCAGCCCCGCTGTGGCGGCGGCCAGCGCCGTGGCGGGCGTCATCGCCGACCCGCGGAAAATATGAGGAGGGCAGCTGCCATGAAAATCTACAAGTACGGCGACAATGTGGACACCGACGTGATCATCCCCGCCCGGCACCTCAACGACCCCGACCCCAAGGCCCTGGCCTCCCACTGCATGGAGGACCTGGACGCCGCCTTCGCCACCACCGTGGCCCCCGGCGACATCGTGGTGGGCGGGGCCAACTTCGGCTGCGGCTCCAGCCGGGAGCACGCCCCCCTGGCCATCAAGTCCTGCGGGGTGAAGTGCGTCATCGCCAAGAGCTTCGCCCGCATCTTCTACCGCAACGCCATCAACATCGGCCTGCCCATCCTGGAGTGCCCGGAGGCCGCCCAGGCCATCCGGGCCGAGGACGAGGTGGAGGTGGACTTCCAGACCGGCGAGATCCGGGACCTGACCCAGGGCCGGACCTTCCAGGCCGCCCCCTTCCCCCCCTTCATCCAGGGGATCATCCAGAGCGGCGGCCTGCTGGCCTCCCTGAAGGCCAGGGGCGTGGCGAAGTGACCGGGGCCCGCGGCCCAAAAAAACGCTGAGAGGAGAACACCATGAATTACAAGATCGCGCTCATCCGGGGCGACGGCATCGGCCCCGACATCGTGACCCAGGCGGTGAAGGTCCTGAACGCCGTGGGGGAGAAGTTCGGCCACGCCTTCTCCTATGAGGAGGTGCTCATGGGCGGCTGCGCCACCGACGCGGTGGGGGTCAGCTACCCCGAGGGGACGGCGGAGGCGTGCAAGGCGTGCGACGCGGTGCTGTTGGGCGCCGTGGGCGGGCCCAAGTGGGGCTCCGACAAGCCCGCCCAGCAGCGGCCGGAGACGGCCTTGCTGGCCATCCGCAAGGACCTGGGGCTCTACGCCAACCTCCGCCCCGCCATGCTCCGCCCCGCCCTGAGGGACGCCTGCCCGCTGAAGAAGGAGACGGCGGAGAGGGGTATCGACCTGATGCTGGTCCGGGAGCTCACCGGGGGGATCTACTTCGGCAAGCGGGACAAGTACCAGACCCCGGACAGGGGCCTGGAGGCCACCGACCTGATGGCCTACTCCGAGTTGGAGATCGAGCGCATCGGCCGCCGGGCCTTCGAGCTGGCCCGCCTGCGCCGGGGGAAGGTCTCCAGCGTGGACAAGGCCAACGTGCTGGAGACCTCCCGGCTGTGGCGCGCGGTGATGCACCGGCTGGCGGAGGAGTACCCCGACGTGACCTATGAGGACGTGCTGGTGGACAACTGCGCCATGCAGATCGTCAAAGACCCCGGCCAGTTCGACGTGGTGGTCACCGAGAATATGTTCGGCGACATCCTCTCCGACGAGGCCAGTATGGTCACCGGCTCCATCGGCCTGCTCCCCTCCGCCTCCATGGGGGACGCCGCCCCCGCCCTCTACGAGCCTATCCACGGCTCCGCCCCCGACATCGCCGGCCAGGACAAGGCAAACCCCATCGCCACCATTCTGTCCGCGGCCATGATGCTCCGCTACTCCTTCCACCTCTCCGCCGAGGCCGACGCGGTGGAGCGGGCGGTGGACGCGGTGCTGGACGCGGGCTGGCGCACCCCCGACATCGCCGAGCCCGGCGTCGCCCCCATCGGCACCGAGCGGATGGGCGACCTCATCTGCCAGGCGCTCTGAGCCCGGCCCTTGCGGGAAGGGCCGCGGGGGCCGTCCCACGGCCTGTTCCGGCCTGACCCGCAGCGCTCTTGTCCCACGGCGGCCCCGCCACGGCGGGGCCGCTTTTTTGTCCGGCGGGGGGACGGCAGGGAACTTTTCGCGGGGGAAGTGAAAAAAATCCCCGGTCTGAAACGTGTTGGGAATAGAGGAGGTGAGGGCATGGACCCAGAGGAGGTGGCGGAGCTGGTGGAGACCTGTTCCCCCATGCTGCTGCGGGCCGCCCTCACCCGGCTGTCCGCCCCGGCCGACGCCGAGGACGCGGTACAGGAGGTCTTTCTGCGGCTGTTGGACCGGCGGCCCCGTTTCCGGGACGGGGAACACGCCAAGGCGTGGCTCATCCGGGCCACGCTGAACCAGGCCAGCGACCTGCGCCGGAGGCGGCGTGACGACGCCCCTTTGGACGAGACCCTGTCCGCCCGACCCGACGACGCCGAGACTCGGCTGGACCTGCTGGCCGCTGTGCGCGCCCTGCCCCCGGCGTACAGCGCGGTGATCCACCTCTACTACTACGAGGGCTATTCCATCAAGGAGATCGCCAGACTGCTGGCCCTTCCCGTCCCCACCGTGGGCACCCGCCTGGCCAGGGGCCGGGAGCGGCTGCGCCAACTGCTGAAGGAGGATACGCCATGAACGCTGAAGACTACCGCCGCGCGGTGGACGCCGTGGCCTTCCGGCCCGACTTCGTCCCCCGGACGCTCTCCCTGCTGGAGGCCCGCCGAAAGGAGACTGTCCCCATGAAAACCATTTCCCGCAAGACCGCCCTCATCGCCGCCGCCCTGGTGGCCCTTCTGGCGGTCAGCGCCTCCGCCGCGCTCCACTTCCTCTCTCCCGGCCAGGTGGCCCGGAGGGTGGGGATGGACGCCCTGGCCGACCTCTTCCGGAGCGCCGACGCCGTCCCCGTGGAGCAGACCCGGCAGGTGGGGGACTACCAGGTCACCCTGCTGGGCCTGGTCCCCGGCGCGGGGCTGGCCGACGTGGCCGACGGCGTGGAGGCCCAGAAGACCTACGCCGTCCTGGCCTGCGCCCGGACCGACGGCGCCCCCATCACCCAGGACACGGTGGACCTCACCGTCACCCCGCTGGTGGAGGGCTATGCCCCCTGGAGGGTGAACGCCTGGTATCTGAACGGGAGCGTCGACACCTTCGTCCAGGACGGGACGCTCTACACCCTCCTGGCGTGCGACACGGTGGAGCCCTTCGCCGACCACACCGTCTACCTGGCGGTCTACCCCGGCGCCCACAGCGTCCCCAGCGCCCAGCGCTTCTCCTTCTCCGCCGACGGCGCCATCGCCTATCAGCCCGGCCAGGAGGGCGCGCTGTTCCCCCTGCCCCTGGACCCCGCCAAGGCGGACCACGAGGCGGCGGAGCGGCTGGCGGGCGACCCCGCCCCGGCGGAGCCGGCCGAGGCGGGGGAGACCGCCGCGCCGGTGCAGGTCCGCCTCCTCCCCGCGCCCTGAAGCACTCCTCCGCGCGAATTCGGTTGGTTATCCCCGCACAAAAACGTCCGGTAAAGAATTTGGTCGGTTATCTCCGCACAAAAACGTCCGGCAAGGAATTTGGTTGGTTATTCTCGCACAAAAGGCGCCGCGGTCAAAAGCCGCGGCGCCTTTTTTATGGGAGGTCAGAGCCAGTCCGGCGGTTTGGCCGGGGCGGTGGTTCGGAAGAGGTCCCGGCGGATCTGCCAGGAGCAGGCCCCCCGCCAGGAGCCGGAGCGCCAGATGG
>CANRBW010000151.1 GCA_947628975.1 uncultured Oscillospiraceae bacterium
GGCCAGGTAGAGGGGGGCCACAGTCTGGTCGGTGACCACAAAGAGCTTTTCCGCCCGGGGACAGACCGCCCCGATCCGCTCCCCGGCGCGGGCCAGACAGCCCGGCTCCACCAGGATGTCATACCCCCGGCCGGGGAGGTCCACCCGCAGGGCCCTCACATCATCACCTTGCCCGCCATGGGCACCAGGGCGCGGACCTTGCCCATCAGGGCCTGGAAACTCTCCGGGGTGAGGGACTGCTGCCCGTCGCACTTGGCGTGGGGGGGATCGTTGTGGACCTCGATGATCAGCCCGTCCGCCCCGGCGGCCACGGCGGCCAGGGCCAGGGGCTCCACCATCCAGCTCATCCCGGCGGAGTGGGAGGGGTCTACCACGATGGGCAGGTGGCTCATGCGGTGGATGGCGGGGATGGCGGACACGTCCAGGGTGTTGCGGGTGTAGGTCTCAAAGGTCCGCACCCCCCGCTCGCAGAGGATGACGTTCTCGTTGCCCTCGCTCATGATATACTCCGCCGACATGATCCACTCCTCGTAGGAGCTGGACAGCCCCCGCTTCAGCAGGACCGGCTTGGACATCTTCCCCACCTCCTTCAGGAGGTCGAAGTTCTGCATATTCCTGGCCCCGATCTGGACCACGTCCACCTTCTCCTCAAAGAGCTCGCAGTACCGGGGGGCCATGATCTCGGTGACGATGGGCAGGCCGGTCTCCGCCTTGGCCTCCAGCAGGAGGTCCAGACCCGCCGGGCCCAGCCCCTGGAAGGAGTAGGGGGAGGTGCGGGGCTTGAAGGCGCCCCCCCGGAGCATACAGGCCCCCGCCAGCTTCACGTCCCTGGCCACCTCGATCATCTGGGCCTCGCTCTCCACCGAGCAGGGGCCGGCGATGACGGCGAAGGAGCCGCCGCCCACCCGGGCCTGGCCCACCTGGACCACGCTGTCCTGGGGGTGGAACTTGCGGTTGGCCTTCTTGTAGGGCTCGCTGACCCGCATGATGCGCTCCACATTGGGCAGGATGGAGATCTTGTCCATGTCCACGGCGGTGGTGTCCCCCACCAGACCCAGGATGGTACAGCCCACCCCGTTGGTGACGCCCACGCTGAGGCCCTGGGCCTCGAAGGAGCGGGCAAGGGCGTCGATCTCCTCCTGCTTTGTGCCCGGTTTCATCACAACGACCATAACATTCTCCCCTTTTTGTCATCAAAGCGTCCACAGCACAGGGCCGTGGACGCCAGAATGCTATGCTCCATTATATCAATCCCCGGGGAAAAAAGCAATACGGAATCCGCGCCCCCGCGGGCTAGGCCAGCAGCTCCCGGAGCCGGGCCACCGCCCGCTTTTCCAGGCGGCTGACCTGGACCTGGCTCACCCCCAGGAGCCGGGCGCAGCGCTCCTGGGTCAGGGCGCGGTAGTAGCGCAGGAGGATGACCTTCCGCTCCCGCTGGGGCAGGCGGGCGATGGCCTCTTGCAGGGCGGCCCGCTCCACCAGCTCCTCCTCCGGTCCGGGGACCCCCAGGGCGGTCTCCAGGGTCAGGCCGTCGGCGGTCTCCTGCTGGAGGGAGAGGGGGGCCTGTCCGGCGGCGAGGGCGGCGGCGACCTCCTGGGGGGTGAGGCCCACGCGCTGGGCCAGCTCCCCCACGGTGGGCTCCCGGCCCAGCCCGGCGGCCAGGGCGGAGGCGGCGGCCCGCAGGGCGGCGGCCCGCTCCTTCAGCGACCGGCTCACCTTCACCGCCCCGTCGTCCCGCAAAAAACGCCGGATCTCCCCGGCGATCTTGGGCACGGCGTAGGTGGAGAAGCGGGTCCCCATCTCCGGCCGGAAGCCCCGCAGGGCCTTGAGGAAGCCCAGACAGCCCAGCTGGTACAGGTCCTCCGGGTCGGTCCCCCGGCCGTAGTAGCGCCGGACCACCGACCAGATGAGCCCCGCGTTCTGGGTGATGGCCGCCTCGCAGGCGGCCTGGTCCCCCGCCCTGGCCCGCTCCAGCAGGTCCGCCGGAGGGGCGGGGGTCATCCCCGGCCCCCCGGCCGGGGGGAGAAGCGCTTGCGCATGGTGACGGTGGTGCCCTTGCCGGGGACGGAGCGGACCCGCAGGGCGTCCATAAAGCTCTCCATGATGGTGAAACCCATGCCGGAGCGGGCGTCGTCCCCGGTGGTGTAGAGGGGCTCCCGGGCCTTGGCCACGTCGGGGATGCCCACCCCCTTGTCCTTCACCGTCACCTCGAAGACGCCCCCCTCCAGGATCCGCAGACGGAGGGTCACCACCCCCAGCTCTTTGGGGTAGGCGTGGACGATGGCGTTGGTCACCGCCTCGCTCACCGCCGTCTTCACGTCCCCCAGCTCCTCCAGGGTGGGGTCCAGCTGGGCGGCGAAGCAGGCCGCGGCGGTCCGGGCGAAGGCCTCGTTGCTGCTTTTGGAGGGGAAGAGCAGGGTGACCTGGTTCTGAATGGGGATCATATGTAGCGCCTCCTTTGTTATGGGTCCACCGGGAGGATCCGGTCCAGCCCCGCGGCGGAGAGGACCCGCCTGGCCTGGGGCGGCGTCCCCCGCACGGCCATGGTCCCGCCGGTCTCCTCCATCCGCCGCAGACACCGCAGGAGCACGGCGATGCCGGAGGAGTCCATAAAGCTGACCCCCGCCAAGTCCACCGTCAGGGACCGGGGCTCCCTGGCGCAGACCTCCCGGTCCAGGGCCAGCATGATGGACCGGGCGCCGTGGTGGTCGATCTCCCCCTGGAGATAGACGGTTAGGGCGGCGTTGTTCTCGCTCAACCGGATGGACACGCTTCCCGCCTCCTTTTCCTGATAGCTTGTCCCAACAGGGATATTACTATACCCGCCCGGCGAAAAAAGCCGAAGAGGGGCGGCGGCGGGGGCGGAGCGGCCAAAAAACTTTGGCAAAAACAGGTGCGCCCTGAGGAAAACTGTGCTATAATGCCGAAGACGAGGCTTTGTTGGGTCGTTTGTTCGCACAGGGGGGGAGACGGATGGAGGAGACGGAGGAGCTTCAGGGCCTGACCGGTCAGGAGGCGGAGGCCCGCCGGGCGGCGGGGCAGGGGAACGTGTGCGCCGTGCCGCCCACCAAGCCGGTGGGGGCCATCCTCCGGGACAATCTGCTCACCGTGTTCAACCTGCTCAACGGGATCCTGGCCCTGCTGGTCATTCTGGTGGGGTCGTGGAAGAACGCGCTCTTTCTGGGGGTCATCCTCTGCAACGTGGCCATCGGCGTGATCCAGGAGCTGCGGGCCAAGGCGGTCATCGACAAGCTCTCCCTCATCGCCGCGCCCCACGCCAAGACCCTCCGGGACGGGGAGGTGGTCCCCCTGCCCCTGGAGGAGCTGGTGCTGGGGGACGTGGTGCGGCTGGACCCCGGCGACCAGGTGGGGGCGGATTGCGTGATCCTCCGGGGGGAGTGCCGGATGGACGAGTCGCTCCTCACCGGGGAGTCGGTCCCGGTGGCGCGGGGCCGGGGGGAGGAGCTGCTGTCGGGGAGCTATCTGGCCTCCGGCCACTGCCTGGCCCGGGTGATCCACGTGGGGGCGGACAACTACGCCGCCCGGATCACCGCCGAGGTGAAGTACATCAAGCGGCCCAAGTCGGAGATCATGACCTGCGTGGACCAGATCATCCGCTATGTGAGCCTGGCGCTGGCGCCGGTGGGGCTGGCGCTCCTCTGTAAGCAGATCTTCTGGACCAGCTACACCTTCAGCCAGGCGGTGGTGGCCACCGTGGCCGCCCTGGTGGGGATGATCCCGGAGGGGCTGGTCCTGCTCACCAGCGTGGTGCTGGCGGTCAGCGTGGTGCGCCTCTCCCGCCGGGGGGCGCTGGCCC
Organism: uncultured Oscillospiraceae bacterium; assembly: GCA_947628975.1. GTDB lineage: Bacteria > Bacillota > Clostridia > Oscillospirales > Oscillospiraceae > MGBC124762. Next base: position 3,818 of record CANRBW010000151.1, read on the forward strand.
AGGACCTGTACGCGGTGGAGACGCTGGCCAGGGTGGACACCCTCTGCCTGGACAAGACCGGGACCCTCACCACCGGGGAGCTGACGGTGACCGACCTGCGGTGCGCCGACGGCGTGGACCCGGAGGAGGTCCGCCGGGGGGTGGCCGCCCTGCTGGCCGCCACCGGGGACGAAAATCCCACCGGCCGGGCCCTGGCCGCCTTCGCCGGGCCGGCCCCGGCGTGGGAGGTGGACCGCGCCGTCCCCTTCCGCTCCGACCGGAAGTGGAGCGGGGCCTCCTTCGCCCAGGGGGAGAGCTGGTTTTTGGGGGCGGCTCAGAGCCTGTTCCCCCAGGGGCTGGGGGAGCTGGAGGGCCCCTGCCGCGCCCTGGCCGGGGCGGGGGAGCGGGTGGTGGCGCTGGGC
>CANRBW010000152.1 GCA_947628975.1 uncultured Oscillospiraceae bacterium
CGCCGTCATCTTCATCACCCACCGGCTCCAGGAGATCCTGGCGGTGTGCGATAAGGTGGTGGTCATGCGGGACGGCTATGTGGTCCAGGACGTGCCCGCCAAGGAGACCAGCGTGTCCGACATCACCCGCTGGATGGTGGGCCGCAGCGTGCAGACCGCCTCCGCCGCCGACATCCGGGACCACTCCGACGCCCGGAGCATCCTCTCCATCCGCCACCTGTGGGTGGATATGCCCGGCGAGATCGTCCGGGACGTGGACCTGGACGTCCGGGAGGGCGAGATCCTGGGCATCGGCGGCCTGGCCGGTCAGGGGAAGCTGGGCATCCCCAACGGCGTCATGGGCCTCTACCCCGCCGGCGGCCAGGTGGAGTTCGACGGCAAGTCCATCCCCCTGGGCAGCCCCCGGGCCTGCCTCAACGCCTCCCTGGCCTTCGTCTCCGAGGACCGGCGGGGGGTGGGGCTGCTGCTGGACGAAAGTCTGGAGTGGAACGTGGCCTTCACCGCCATGCAGATCCAGAACAAGTTCCTCAAAAAGCTGGGCCCCTTCACCTGGCGGGACGAGAAGGCCATCCACGCCGTCACCCAGAAGTACATCGACGCCCTCCAGATCAAATGCACCAGCTCCCGGCAGAAGGCCAAGGAGCTCTCCGGCGGCAACCAGCAGAAGATCTGCCTGGCCAAGGCTTTCGCCCTGGAGCCCCGGTTCCTCTTCGTGTCCGAGCCCACCCGCGGCATCGACGTGGGGGCCAAGGCCCTGGTGCTGGACGCGCTGAAGCGCTTCAACCGCGAGAGCGGCGTCACCGTTGTGATGATCTCCTCCGAGCTGGAGGAGCTGCGGCAGACCTGTGACCGCATCGCCATCATCTCCGGCGGGCGGGTGGCCGGGATCCGACCGGCCTCCGACTCCTCCGAGGAGTTCGGCATGCTCATGGTCAGCCAGGTCGTGTAAAGGGGGTGCGTGACAATGGATAGATCGGAACGTCTCGGAAGGTCCAAAGTGGGCCGGCTGATCAACGCCTACGGCCTCCCCCGGCTCATCATCACCGCCTTCCTGCTGCTGCTGTTCATCCTGGCCCCCGTGGCCGGGGCGGACTTCGCCACCCAGATCAGCAACGTCATCGCCCGCTTCAGCTGGAACGCCGTGCTGGTGCTGGCCATGGTGCCCATGATCCACTCCGGCTGCGGGCTGAACTTCGGCATCCAGCTGGGCATCCTGGCCGGGCTGCTGGGGGGCACCCTGTCCATCGAGCTGGGCTTCACCGGCTTCCCCTGCTTCCTCATGGCCATCCTGATCTCCACCCCCTTCGCCCTCCTCTTCGGCGGCGGGTACGGCGTCCTGCTCAACCGCATCAAGGGCGGCGAGATGATGGTGGCCACCTATGTGGGCTTCTCCTCGGTGTCCTTCATGTGTATGCTCTGGCTCTTCCTCCCCTATAAGAACCCCAACATCGTCATGGCCTACACCGGCGAGGGGCTGAAGCAGACGATCCCCCTGAACAACTTCTACGCCGGCGTGCTGTCCGACCTCTGGAAGATCGACCTGAACAGCATCGGCGTCAACCTGGTCATCCCCACCGGCGCCATCCTGTTCTTCGCCCTGCTGGCCCTGGGGATGTGGGCCTTCCTCCACACCAAGACCGGCACCGCCATGACCGCCGTGGGCTCCAACCCCACCTTCGCCAAGGCCTCCGGCGTCAACATCGACCGCTCCCGGACCCTGTCGGTGATGCTGTCCACCTGGCTGGGAGCGGTGGGCATCCTGGTCTACCAGCAGGGCTTCGGCTTTGCCCAGGCGTACACCGCGCCGCTGAACATGGCCCTTCCGGCGGTCTCCGCCATCCTCATCGGCGGCGCCAGCGTGAACAAGGCCAGCATCTCCAACGTCATCATCGGCACCTTCCTGTTCCAGGGCCTGGTGACCATGACCCCCACGGTGATGAACTCCGCGCTGAACGTCGGCGATATGAGCGAGGTCATCCGCGTGATCGTCTCTCAGGGCATGATCCTCTACGCCCTGACGAGAAAGACGGAGGGATCGAAATGACAAATAAGAAATCCTTTGGCCAGAAGGCCCTGGGCCTTCTGCGCGGCAACACGGTGCCCCTCATGTTCATCGTCATCTGCGGCATCTGCATCTACCTCTCCGGCTTCTCCTGGAGCTATCTGCTCAACCAGGTGATCACCCGGATGGGCCGCAACGTCTTCCTGATGCTCAGTCTGCTCATCCCCATCATGGCGGGCATGGGCCTGAACTTCGGCATGACCCTGGGGGCCATGGCCGGGGAGATCGCCCTGATCCTGGTGGCCGACTGGCAGATCTGGGGCATCCCCGGCGTGGTGCTGGCCATGCTGCTGTCCATCCCCCTGTCGGTGCTGATGGGTCTGATGTGCGGCAAGCTGATGAACCTGGCCCGGGGCCGGGAGATGATCACCGGCTACATCCTCAACTACTTCGTGGGCGGCCTCTACCAGTTCGTGGTCCTCTTTATGATGGGCTCGGTCATCCCCATCACCCACAGCACCCTCAAGCTGCCCAGGGGCTACGGCATCCGCACCACCACCGACCTGAGCAATATGCGCCAGTGCCTGGACAACCAGTGGGCGATCACCGTGGGCGGGGTGAAGATCCCCCTGCTCACCTTCGCCATCATCGCCCTGCTGTGCCTGTTCATCGTCTGGTTCCGCCGGACCAAGCTGGGCCAGGATATGCGGGCGGTGGGCCAGGACATGGAGGTGGCCCGGGACGCGGGCATCAAGGTGGAGCGCACCCGCATCATCTCCATCGTCATCTCCACCGTCTTCGCCGGCTTCGGCATGATCATCTACTGCCAAAACATCGGCAACTTCCCCACCTACACCGCCCATACCCAGATCGGGATGTTCTGCATCGCCGCCCTGCTGGTGGGCGGGGCCAGCGTGGAGCGGGCCTCCATCGGCAACGTGTTCCTGGGGGTCATCCTGTTCCACACCATGTTCATCGTGGCCCCCAAGGCGGGCCAGAGCCTCACCGCCTCCCCCCAGATCGGCGAGTATTTCCGGGTCTTCGTCTCCTACGGGGTCATCACCCTCGCCCTGATCATGTATGAGGCCAAGAAGCGCCGCGCCAAGTCCGGCACCGGCGCCCTGCTGGCCCAGGCCCAGAAGGCCCAGAAAGAGGAAGGGGGCGCTCGGGCGTGAAAGCGCGTAAGATCCTGATCCGTCTGGCCGTGCTGGCCGCCCTCATCGGCGTGGCCGCCTGGATGATGGTCATCGGCCGGGGCCACACGGTGTACCTGGACAACAAGAGCGTGGAGTATAACGGCCAGGAGTACAAGGCGTTCTACCGGGTGGAGGCCGCCGTCAAGGGCGAGGAGAAGCCCCTGCGGATGGACGCCAGGGACCGGGTCTCCACCATCTGCATCGGACAGAGCCTCCACCTGGACCTGACCGTCACCGACGAAAAGGACGGCCAGCCCCGGAGCCTTTCGGTGGACCTGAAGCTGCCCTACAACATGGACGGGCCAATCCTCAACCTCCCCGCCCTGCTCAACGGTCTGCCCCAGGAGGCCTGGCTGGATGAGTTCATCCCCGCGCCCCCCTCGGAGGAGCCCGAGGACGTGGAACTGGGCGACGAGTTCGGCGGCGGCCTGGGCCTGGAGGGCGACGATGTGGGCGCCATCATGGACGCCTGACCGCGCTCTCTCCCCCCTCCCCCGCGTGTGCGCGCGTGCGCGCAAAAGGCGGCGCGGGCCGCGCCAGATCCCATTCTTCGCGTCGGCGCCCACCCGTGCGCTCGTACAAAACCAACAGGGCCCCGGAGACGCCGTTCTCCGGGGCCCTCGCGCCGCTGGCAAGGTCTTTGCCTTGCCACCGCTCACGCCCGGCGGAAAAACGGGCCGATCCCCACAGAACCCCCCACAGGAGGCGCCGCCATGGCCAACATCATCACCGTCACCGACCTCTCCCACAGCGGGCTGGACGCCTACGCCCGGCTCACCGAGGCCCAGCTGCGCAACCGGCTGGAGCCGGAACTGGGGCTGTTCATCGCCGAGAGTCCCAAGGTCATCCACCGGGCCCTGGACGCGGGGTGCCAGCCGGTGAGTCTGCTCATGGAGCGCCGCCACCTCACCGGCCAGGGGGCGGCGGTCATCGCCCGGTGCGGGGAGGTCCCCGTCTACACCGGGGAGGAGGCTCTGCTGGCCCAGCTCACCGGCTATC
>CANRBW010000153.1 GCA_947628975.1 uncultured Oscillospiraceae bacterium
CCTCCCCCACCAGCAGCCCGGCGTTGTCAAAGTCCATCTGGGTGGAAAAGGGGGCTCTGGCGTCAAGGTAGTTATAGATGTCCCATACTGTCGGCATTTTCGCGCTCCTCCTTCCTCTGTTCCAGGCCGCGCAGGGCGGCCTCCAGCTCTTGCCGCCGGGGCTCGTCCCCCGGCCGGCGGGACCGCTCCAGCCCCGCCAGCGCCCGGCGGAGGCGGCGGGTCTCCCGCGCCAGATACTCCGGCCAGAGCGGGTCCCCCCGGTGGGCCTCCGGCCTCCCCACCCAGCGCTCCGCCGCCGTCAGCGGCCCCTCCGGACCGGGGGCCAGGTCCAGGACCACATAGAGGGTCTCCCCCTCCCGGGCCAGCGTCTCCCGGGCCACATGGAGCCCCAGGGCGGCCAGGCCGCCCCGCAGATCGGGCAGGGAGCTCATGGGTTGGACCAGGCAGGTCTTCTCCCCCACCCAGGGGGCCCGGGCCAGGATGTGGAGGATGGTCTCCCCGCCCATCCCGGCGATGACCACGCAGTCCACCTCCTGGGGCCGGACGCCGTCCAGCCCGTCGCACCGGCGCAGGGCGGTCCGGTCCGCCACGCCCCAGCGCGCCACCGTCTCCCTGGCCCGGTCCAGCGGGCCGGGGCGCAGGTCGGTGCACAGGGCGGAGGGGATCCGCCCCTGGAGCAGGAGCCAGACCGGCAGGTAGGCGTGGTCGGTGCCCACGTCGGCCAGCCGCGCCCCCTCCGGCACCCGGTCGGCCACCGCGCGCAGCCGCGGCGTCAGCTTCGGGCCCATGGTCCTCCCCCCTTCCATGAAAAAAGAGCGGCCCGGGGCCGCCCTTTTTCGCAGCGTTTCAGTCCTTCACCAGCTCGTTGAGCTTTTCCAGCACCGCCTCATAGGGGATGCCGTGGACGGCGCAGGCCTGCTCCACCGTCTCGCCCCGGGAGGCGGGACAGCCCAGGCAGTGCATCCCGATGGACATGAAGATGGGCGCGGCGTCCGGGGCCAGGTCCAGAATATCGCCCACGATGGTGTCTTTTGTGATTTTCGCCATGATGATGACCTCCTAAAAATGGAAACGCAGCAGAGCCGCTGGGTCTATTATACCCGGTTCTCCCCCGCATTTCAACAGGAAATTCATTTTTCTTCCATCCGCAAATGATTTTGCGCCACCACAGCTGGACGGTGCGGAGTTAGGCGCTGTACGTCTGCTGTCTCTTGCAAGGCTAGACGCTGTACATCTGCTGTCTCAAGCAGGGGCGGGCGGGCTTTCAGCTTCCAGCAACGATTCTGCGATAACCTTGCAGGGCTAGGCGGTGTACATCTGCTGTATCTTGCAAGGATAGGCGCTGTTCTCTGCTGTGCCTACCAGGGGTGGGTGGGTTTATGGCTTCCAGCGCATTGCGTTTTGTCGTTTTCGGCATTTTGTCCGAACCGGACAAGGGTCGCGCCTGCCCGGCGCGGGGGCCAAACCCATTTTCTTTTTCTTTGCGAAGAAAAAGAAAACGGTTTTGGATGCCAAAAGAAAAAGAAGGGGCTGGAATCGTTCCCGATTGCCACTGTCGTTCGGCGGCCCGGAGAAACGCACTGGCACAGCAGGTCGCCGCCACTGGGCGGCATGATGTGGGACGGTAACACACCCCCTACTCTTATAACACCCGCCGCGGCCGCCTCTTGAGGGCTTGGTTGGCAGCGCGCAAAAGACCCGGTGAGGACCCGCGCCGTTCAGCGGCTGACGCCTCCAGGCCAGCACACCTACCCACCTCCCGCCCAAACGCCCCGAGGCGGCCGCGGCGATTGTTAAAAGAGTAGTGCGTTCGTCACCGTATCACATTGTGCCGCCCTGGGGGCGGCGGCTTGCTGGCGCAGTCCTGTCCTCCGGGCCGCCGAGCTGTTAGCGTAGGCGGGAACGATTCCAGCCCCTTCTTTTTCTTTTGGCATCCAAAACCGTTTTCTTTTTCTTCGCAAAGAAAAAGAAAATGGGTTTGGCCCCCGCGCCGGGCAGGCGCGACCCTTGTCCGGTTCGGACAAAATGCCGAAAACGACAAAACGCAATGCGCTGGAAGCTGAATCCCCACCCGCCCCTGGAAGGCACAGCAGAGAACAGCGCCTATCCTTGCGACGTACAGCAGAGAACACCGCCTAGCCCTGCAAGGTTATCGCAGAGTCGTTGCTGGAAGCCAAAAGCCCACCCGCCCCTGCGAGAGACAGCAGATGACAGCGCCTAGCCATGCAACGCACAGCGATGTACACCGCCTAGCCTTGCAAAGTTCAGCAGACGTACACCGCCTAACCCTGTAAGGTTATCGCAGAGTCGTTGCTGGAAGCCAAAAGCCCACCCACCCCTGTGAGATACAGCAGAGTACACCACCTAGTCCTGCAACGTTCAGCAGATGTACAGCGTCTAGTCCTGTGACGTTCAGCCTAGTACACCGCCTAGTCTTGCAACGCACAGCAGAGAACACCGCCTATCCCCGCAAGGTTATCGCAGACCGGTTGCCGGAAGCCGAAAGCCCACCCGCCCCTGCTTGAGACAGCAGATGACAGCGCCTAGCCTCGCTACGCACAGCAGACGCACCCCCGCCCGCCAGCATTTGGGGGTTTGACAACGGCGGAAAAGGCGCTATAATATAGGGGTGGCGAGTTGCTTTGCCGGAACAGGAGGGATCGCGTTGAAGCTGGAGCTGACGAAAAAGGAATTCCGCCGACTGCTGGACATGGTCTACATCGGCAACTGGATCCTCAATTCCACCCGGGGGGACGACCGGATCCGGGACTACGACCAGGTGGAATCCCTGCTCTTCTTCCGGGCCGCTCAGGAGGGGATGCCCTCCCTGGCCGAAATCTACGAAGGGGAGATCGTCCCCTCCCGCGCCTTTGCCGAGGGCGGCATCCACGAGGCCATCATGCAGTATGAAAACGACGTATTCTTCGACATCCTGGCCGAGGACCTGGCCCGCCGGGACATGGACGACCCCCCCATCGACGAGTCCAACTACCCCGAGCTGGCCAGCCGGATCGATGCGTACATCAGCGAGTTTGAAGAGCACGGGACGGACAACATCCTGGTGGACTCCGACAAGCTGTAAGACACCACCAAAGAAAAGGCGGCCGCCGCGCGAACGCGCGGCGGCCGCCTTTTCTCCGCGGGGGTCAGAGGCTCCGGATGGCGGGCAGGACCACCGGGCTGGCCAGGGTGCCGATCCCCTGGATCTCCACCTCTACCCGGTCCCCGTCCTTCATGGGGCCGATCCCGGCGGGGGTGCCGGTGGAGATGAGGTCGCCGGGCTCCAGGGTCATGGAGGCGGTGATAAACTCGATGAGGGCGGGGACGCTGTGCATAAAGAGGCTGGTGCGGCTCTGCTGGACCACCTGGCCGTTGAGGCGGGTGGTGATGGCCAGGTCCTCCGGCTCCACCTCGTCGGTGATCCAGGGCCCGCAGGGGCCGAAGCCGTCCATCCCCTTGCCGCGGGTCCACTGGCCGTCCGCCTTCTGCACAAGCCGGGCGGTGACGTCGTTGAAGCAGGTGTAGCCCAGGATGTACGCCTTGGCGTCCTCGGCGGACACGGCCTTGGCCCGTCTGCCGATGACCACCGCCAGCTCCCCTTCGTAGTCCACCCTGGTGACGAAGTCCGGGGCGGTGATGGGGACCTCCGGGCCCTGGAGCACGTTGGGGCCCTTCAAAAACAGGATGGGGTGGTCCGGGACCCCCTCCCCCATCTCCATGGCGTGATCGTAGTAGTTCTTGCCCACGCAGACGATCTTGCCCGGCTCCGCCGGGGCCAGCAGGACGCACTCCCCCAGGGGCAGCCTCTCCCCGGTGGGGACCGCCCCCAGATAGGGGGCCCCGGTCAGGGGGAAGACCGTCTCCCCCCGCAGCTGGCCCCACACGGGGCCGCTCCCGGTCTGTACGCGGACGTATCTCATGCTCCGTCGCCTCCCAAACGCTTCAGGATCTCGCCCAGCAGCTCCTGCTTCCCGTCCCCCTTCTGGGCGGAAAAGGGGATGAGCCTGACCTCCTCCGGCAGGGCCAGCGTCTCCCGGATCTGGGCGATATTGCCCGCCAGCTGGCTGGGCTTCACCTTGTCCAGCTTGTTGGCCACCACCACATAGGGCCGGCCGCTGGCGGCGTACCACCGGCCCATGGTCACGTCGTCCGCCGTGACCATGG
>CANRBW010000154.1 GCA_947628975.1 uncultured Oscillospiraceae bacterium
CCAGCGCCTCGAAGATGGGGCAGAAGTAGAGGGTCTCCACCCCCAGGCCGGCCAGGTAGTCCAGCTTGCTCTCCACCCCCTTCAGCGAGCCGCCGAAGAAGTCCCGGTTGGTCACCCCCCGGCCCGGCTCCGGCTTGTAGACGGGGGGGTCGGACCAGTTCTCGTGGAGGAGGCGGTCCCCCGGCCCGGTCTCGTCGGGCAGGGCCAGGCGGCAGAAGCGGTCGGGGAAGATCTGGTAGCACATCCCCCGGCCGAACCAGTCGGGGACGCGGTCGGAGCCGTCGTAGACGGTGAGCTGGTACTCCGGGGACTCCATCCGGTAGGGCTCGGCGGAGAAGTCCATCTGGAAGGAGTACCAGATCAGGCCCTGGTAGTCCGCCGGGATGGGGATGCTGACGGTGAAGGTGTCCACCCCCAGGCGGTGGTCCACCCAGGGGATGGGGTACGCCTGAACGTGGTCCTCCCACTGCTCAAAGCGCAGGCTCACCCACGCCTGGAGATACCCCAGTTCCCTGGGGGGGTGGAGGGAGAGCCGGACCTGGCTCCCGGCGGCCACGCCCCCCTGGGGGGAGCGGCAGGCGGGGTCGTTGGGCTGAAAAATCGCGGGATCGAACAAGGAGATCACCTCATGCTGTTTTTCTTCCTGCCTCGCGTCCGGCCGCCCCGGTGAGGGGCGGCGCGGGCTATCGCAACAGGGTATTCTCCTCCACCGCGGTGGAGAAGCCCCCCTGGGCGCTGAAATAAAACTCCAGGATGTCGGCGGCCAGACCGGCCAGGTCGCTGCCGCTGCCGCCCTGCTCGGCCACCAGGGACAGGGCCACCTGGGGGTCGTCGGCGGGGGCGAAGCAGACGAACACGGCGTTGGAGGTGGAGTTGGCCACCTGGGCCGAGCCGGTCTTGGCGCAGACCTGGAAGGGCAGGTCCCGGAAGTAGGAGCGCAGGGAGCCGGTGGTGGTCAGGTCCAGCATCCCCTTCTTGATGGCGGCCAGGTTGTTCTCCTCCAGCTCCACCTGGGCCGCCACCTGGGGCTGGAAGGGCTCCACCGTCTGGCCGTCGGCGGAGCGGACGCTCTGGAGCAGATGGACCTGGTAGCGGGTGCCGCCGTTGGCCAGGGTGGCGGCGTAGTTGGCCAGCTGGAGGGGGGTGAACTGGTTGTTCTCCTGGCCGATGGCGGCGGAGAGGGTGGAGCCGTCGTACCAGGTCTGGCCCAGGGTCTTCTCGGTGTACTCCGGCCCGGCCACCACCCCGGTCTTCTCCGGCAGTTCGATGCCGGTGGGCTGGCCCAGGCCGAAGAGGGCGGCGTACTCATCGATCTTCTGGATGCCCAGGCGGCGGCCCACGTCGTAGAAGAAGACGTTGCAGGAGACCTCGATGGCCTTGGAGACGTTCACGTTGCCGTGGGTGGAGCCGAACTGGCGGTAGATCCAGCACTGGGGCTGGGGGCTCTTGTAGTAGGTGTAGCGCCCGGTGTCCCGGATGAGGGTGGTGGGGGTGATGATCCCCTCCTCCAGCGCCGCGGCGGCCACCAGCATCTTGAAGGTGGAGCCAGGGGGATAGAGCCCCGAGGTGGCCCGGTCGTTCAGGGGGTCCAGGGGGTCGTCCAGCAGTTCCTGATAGCGGGCGGTGTCCTTGTAGACGGACAGGTCGTAGCCGGGGTAGGAGGCCAGGGCCAGCACCGCGCCGGTGTGGACGTCCACCATGGCCGCCGCCCCGCCCCGGACCTCCTCGGTGAGGTGGGGCAGTTTCTCGGCCAGCACCGCCTCCACCTTCTGCTGGAGGGGCAGGTCGATGGTCAGGGCCACGTCGCGCCCCGGCTGGGGCTCCTGGGTCCAGGACTGGGAGACGATCTTGCCCTTGGCGTTGCGCTCCACCACCTGGGTGCCCGCCGTGCCCCGGAGCAGGGACTCGAAGGCCAGCTCCGCCCCGTCGATGCCCACCTTCTCGTTCATGGCGTAGCCCAGCTCTTTATAGGTGGGCCAGGTCCCGGAGAGGATGTCCCCGGTGTGGCCCAGGATGTGGGCGGCGGAGGTGGTCACCGCCTTCCGGGTGGTGACCGGGTCCACGCACACGCCGGGCAGGCCCCGCTCCCGGACGGCGGAGATGAAGTCGATGTCCACGTTGTCGGCAAAGACGTAGGGCTGCCAGACCACCTCCCTGGTCCGCAGGGACAGCTCGTAGAGGACGCCGCACAGCAGCCGGGCCTCCGGGTCGGACAGGGCGGGGTCCACCTCGTAGTCCTCCCGCAGTTGGGCCAGCAGCTCCGGGCCGGCGCGGCCGGTCCAGTCCATCTGGTCGGACAGCTTTTCCCAGTTGCTCCAGCCCGGACTGTCCGGCTCCGGGGCGAAGGGGGCCTCCCGGCCCAGGGGCAGGGTGTCGGTCCAGGGGACGGACCGGCTCTGGGCCAGGTCCAGCAGTTCCAGAAGGACCTCATTTTTCCGCTCCCCCATGAGGCTGGTGTCCAGGGTGACCTGATAGACCACCTGGTTCACCACCAGGGGACGGCCGTAGCGGTCGGTGATGCTGCCGCGGGCGGCGCTGACCGTCTCGGTCCGGCCCACCGACTTCACCGTCCGGGCCAGGAACGCCTCGTGGTTGGTGACCTGGAGGTCGTACAGCACCGCCCAAAAGCCCCCCAGCACCGCGAACAGGGCCAGGGTCAGGGTCAGGACCCGCCAAAGCTCCCGGCGCTTACTCATGGCGGGCCTCCAATCTCTCCCCGCCCACCCGGCGGTAGATGAGCCGGAACAGCAGGTAGACCAGAGGGGCGAAACAAAGGCTCCACAGCCCCTCCTTCAGGGCGGTGAGCCCCAGGGCCTGCCAGGGGCCCAGGCGGGTGAACAGCCCCGCCAGCACCCGCAGGGCCTCCATCGCCCCCAGGGAGACCGCCGCGCACAAGAGGTAGCCCAGAAAGGTCTGGCGCACGCCGTACTGGCTGGCGGCGCCCACGCAGAAGCCCATGAGGCACAGCCCGAAGGTCATGCCGCCGGGGAGGCCGGGGTAGGCCGCGTCGGCCAGGACCCCGGTGCACAGCCCGAAGACCGCCCCGGCCCGGCCCCCCTCCCAGAAGGCCGCCGCCACCGCCGCCAGGGGCAGGAGCACCGGGATGACCCCCAGGAGGGGAAAGCGCCACAGCACCTGGGTCTCGGCGAACCAGACCAGGGCCAGACCCAGGGCGTATACGCTCCACTTGTGCAGCTGATGTCGTGTGGTCATGCTCTCACTCCACCATGTCAAAGGATGTGACGACGAAGACCTGCCTGAGGTGGTCCAGGTCGGCCTTGGGGACCACCACGGCGTAGCGGGTCATGCCGGAGGGGTCGTCGTGGACGCTCTCCACCGTGCCCACCACCAGACCCTGGGGGTACACGCCCCCCCGGCCGGAGGTGAGGATCTCGTCCCCGGCCACCAGCAGGGCGTCCTGGGGGAGGAAGGAGAGTCGGAGCCGCCCCTGGGTCATCAGGGAGAAGTCCCCCTCCAGCACGGCGGCGTCGTTGGTGCGGGCCACCATGCCGCCCATGTCGATGTCGGTGTCCACCACGGTGAGGACGCTGGCCCAGTTCAGGCCCACCTCGTCCACCACCCCCACCAGGTTGCCGTAGGCGTCGATGACGCACTGGTCCGGGGCCACGCCGTCGCCGCTGCCCTTGCTGATGGTGACGGAGGACTCCCAGTTGGAGAGGGCGCGGGTGGTCACCGTGGCGTTCTCCAGGGTCAGGTCGGCGCGCTTTTGCCGCAGTTTCAGCAGCTCCCGGTAGTTCTTGTTCTCCTCGATGGCGTCCTCGCCCTCCCTGGCCTTGGCCTCCATGGCGGCCAGCTCCTGGCGGAGCCGCTCCACCTCCTGCTCCAGATACTCGCTCTGGTAGCGGTCGGAGAAGGTCCGCTGGCTCCAGTTGGACAGGGCGGCCCCCGCCTGGCGGAACGGGGCGGTCACCGTCCCCCAGAGGTTGGCCAGAGGGTCGGAGCCGGAGACGATCAGGGAGACCACCAGGGTGATGACGGCCAGCAGGGCGGCGATGAGCAGGACCAGGCCGCCGTTGGAGTGAAAGAGTTTTTTCATGTCCGACCTCCTCGGAAGAGCTCCGGAAGCTCCAGACCAAACTTGCCCAGGGCCAGGCCCAGGCGGCACACAGA
>CANRBW010000155.1 GCA_947628975.1 uncultured Oscillospiraceae bacterium
TAGCTCCAGCCCAGCAGGGAGGTGAAGGCGAACAGGAGCAGGCACACCGCCACCAGGGCCGGGCCCCAGGGGCCCAGGGTGGCCTCGAAGGCGCGGGCGGACAGGGGCGCGCCCAGAAGCTCCTCCCCCACCTGACCGGCGCGGAGGGCGGCCAGGGCGGCGGCGGGGGAGAAGACCCCGGAGGTGAGGATGACCAGGGCGGTGACACTGCACACCAGCAGGGTGGCCACCAGCACCTCCACCATCCCCCAGACCCCTTCCCGGACCGGGTCGTCGGTCTGGGAGGCGGCGTGGGCGATGGCGGAGGAGCCCAGGCCGGCCTCGTTGGTGAAGACGCCCCGGGCCACGCCGTAGCGCAGGGCCAGCCCCACCGACCAGCCCCCGAAGGCGGCCTGGGGGCGGAACGCGCCCTGCCAGATGGCGCTCAGGGCGGCGGGGAGGGCGGCCCGCCGGGCCGCCAGGCACACGGCCCCCGCCCCCAGAAACAGCCCCGCCATCACCGGCACCAGCCGCTGGCTCAGGCGGCCCACCCGGTGGATGCCCCCGAAGATGGCCGCCCCCGCCAGGGCCGCGGTGACCACCCCCACCCCCAGCCGGGGCAGGCCGAAGGCGGTCTGGAGGGAGGCGGCGATGGAGCCGGACTGCACCAGGGCCCCGCCGGCCAGGCTGGCGGGGACGACGCACAGGGAGAAGAGGAGGGCCAGGCCCCGGCCCAGGGTCCCGCCCACCCCCTGGGCCAGGTAGACCATGGGGCCGCCCTGGGGCCGGCCCGCCCCGTCCCGCTCCCGGAAGCGCACCGCCAGGGCCTTCTCCGCGAAGCCCGTCATCATCCCCAGCAGGGCGGAGACCCACATCCACAGCACCGCCCCCGGCCCGCCCAGGAAGATGGCGGTGGCCACCCCGGCGATGGAGCCGGTGCCGATGGTGGAGGCCAGGGCGGTGCAGAGGGTCTGGGCGGGGGTCAGCCCGCCCCGGAGCCGGTCTCCGCCCCGGGGCCGGTCTCCGACCCGCCACCGCCAGGGCCGCAGCTGGAACAGGCCGGAGCGGAGGGTGTAGTATCCCCCCACCAGGGTGAACAGCGCCAGCAGACAGGGGTTCCAGAGCAGATCGGAGAGCCGCTGAAGAAAGAACACGCCCGCCACCTCCCAGGAAAGAGGTATGCGGGCGTGTCCGGTTTTATTTCCCCGGTCTACCCCTCCGGCGGGGAGAGGGAGAAGGAGAGGAGCGCCCCCTCCGGCTCCTCCCGGACCACCTGGGCGGTGGCCACGCGGGTGAGGGCGGCCTCGTCGGCGGCCTTGGATTTGGACAGGGCCCACAGCTGGTCCAGCCGGTCCAGGGCGGCGGGGTCCACGGTGTAGACCGCCACGGTGTAAGTGACCTGGTGGGAGAGGAATTTTTTGTAGGCGCTCTCCACCACCGAGACGGTGGTCTCCCCGGTCAGTTCCCCGGTCAGCTCCCCGGCCTCCTCCCGGACCACCCGGTCCATATCGCGGTTGATCTGGACGCGCTCGGCCTGGGTGTAGGAGGCGGAGAGGGAGGTGGTGTTGTAATAGTAGCCCAGGTAGGCGAAGACCGAGACCGCCCCGGCCAGAAACAGCCCCGCCAGGACGAGGAGCTGGCGCTTGCGGAATCGGACGCTCTGGCCGCTGTCGTAGACCAGGCCCAGGCGGTAGGCCACCGGGATCATCCCGTGGAGGAACAGGGTGAGCAGGACCGACTCGAGGGGGAAGCAAAAGAGGTTTTTCAGGATCTGGGGCAGCTGGAACAGGACGTAGCTCTTGCCCAGCACCAGTTTGTAGTACCACCAAGTGATGGGGGCGTTCAGGAGGATGTTGACGAAAAAGCAGATGCAGAACCGGGAGAGGGTGACCCGCAGGGGGGTGACCTTGGCCCGGTAGAGGAACAGCGCGAAGATCAGAGACCCGGCGATCTCCTCCAGGATGAAGGGGAAGAAGTAGGGCCCGCTGGGAAAGAGGAGACAGCCCAGGGTGTCCGACACGCAGGCGGCCGCCATGGCCACCACGGGGCCGAAGATCATGGCCCCCAGGGCGTTGACGAAGAAGGCGACGTTGATCTTCAGGTTGGGGGCCAGGGGGATGCCCAGACCCTTCAGGGCCACCCGCAGGGCGATCATCAGGGCGGCGAAGACCAGGATCCGGGTGTCGGAGAGCTCGGCGGCGGCGTCCCGCCAGTAGGCCCGGGAGAAGGGGGTGGAGTAGAGGGTCTGGCTGGTTTTTTGCATAAAAAGGACCTCCTCGCGCGCGGCAGGAGCCGCACAACAGGAGGTCGGAGCATCCGGCTATGCGGCAGCGGGATGCGGGCGGCGCACTGCAAGCGCTCGCGGCCATTCGTCCGGCGGACAACTCCCCGTTCCGCCGGCACTGTCGCCTCCCCCAGGGGAAGCACACGCGCCGCCCTACTCTGCCATGGATGAGGGTATTTTACTCCCTTCGCGGGAAAAAAGCAAGGGTCATTCCACCGTGACCGACTTGGCCAGGTTCCGAGGCTTGTCGATGTCGCAGCCCCGCTGGAGGGCCACATAGTAGGCGAACAGCTGCATGGGCAGCACCTCCAGGCTGGGCAGGAGGAGAGGGTGGGCGTCGGGCAGGGGGACGATGGCGTCCACCTTGGGGGCCAGCCAGCCGGTCTGGGCGGCGGCGGTGACGCCGATCACGTCCGCCCCCCGGCTCTTGACCTCCACCACGTTGCTCACCAGCTTGTCGAACAGCGGGGAGTACCCCGCCAGGGCGATGACCAGGGTGCCCGGCTCGATGAGGGAGATGGTGCCGTGTTTCAGCTCCCCGGCGGCGTAGGCCTCGGAGTGGATGTAGGAGATCTCCTTGAGCTTCAAAGACGCCTCCATCCCCACGGCGTAGTCCAGGTTGCGGCCGATGAAGAAGATGGAGGAGTGGTTGAAATACTTGGAGGCCAGGTACTGGATGTAGTCCCGGTGGTTCAGGATGGCCTCCATCTTGTCGGGCAGCTTCTGGAAGCCCCGGAGCAGCTCCTCGTAGTCGTCGGGGGAGAGGGAGCCCAGGGTCCGGCCGAAGGACAGGGCGATGAGGTAGACCAGGGCCAGCTGGGTGGTGTACGCCTTGGTGGTGGCCACGGCGATCTCCGGCCCCGCCCAGGTGTAGAGGACCTTGTCCGACTCCCGGGCGATGGTGGAGCCCACCACGTTGACGATGGACAGCACCGTGGCCCCCAGGCGCTTGGCCTCCCGCAGGGCGGCCAGGGTGTCGATGGTCTCCCCCGACTGGGAGATGACCAGGGCCAGGGTCCGGCGGGTCACGATGGGGTCGCAGTAGCGGAACTCCGAGGCCAGGGTGACCTCCACCGGCTTGCGGAGCATCTTCTCCAGGATGTACTTCCCCGCCATGCCCACATGGTAGGACGAGCCGCAGGCGATGATGTAGAGCTTGTCCATCTCCGCCAGGAAGTCCCGGTCGAAGTCCAGCTCCTCCAGCACCACCTGGCCGTCCCGGATCCGGGGGGAGACGGTGTCCCGGAACGCCTTGGGCTGTTCCATGATCTCCTTGACCATGAAGTGCTCATACCCGCCCTTCTCCGCGGCGGAGATCTCCCAGTCCACATGGGTCACGGGCTTCTCCACCGGCTGGAGGTAGCGGTCGTAGACCTGGGCGGTATCGGGGGTGAGGACGGCGATCTCCCCGTCGTCCAGGTAGGAGACCTCCCTGGTGTAGCGGATGACGGCGGTGACGTCGCTGGCCAGCATATGGAAGCCCTCCCCGTGGCCCAGGATGAGCGGGGAGTCCTTCCGGGCGGCCACCAGGCGGTCGGGCTGGTCGGAGCAGAGGATGCCCAGGGCGTAGGCCCCCCGGATGCGGTGGAGGACCTTGGAGACCGCCTCCAGCAGGTCCCCCTTGTAGTAGTAGCCCAGCAGCTGGGCCACCACCTCCGTGTCCGTCTCCGAGATGAAGGAGACCCCCTTGCTCTCCAGGTAGGTCTTGATCTCGGAGTAGTTTTCGATGATGCCGTTGTGGACCACGGCGAACTTGCCGTCCTGGCTCACCTGGGGGTGGGAGTTCACGTCGGAGGGGCGGCCGTGGGTGGCCCAGCGGGTGTGGCCCAGGCCCAGGGTGCCCCGGCTCTTTTTGCCCCC
>CANRBW010000156.1 GCA_947628975.1 uncultured Oscillospiraceae bacterium
GTGGCTGACCTGGCCCTGGAGCCCAATTCCTTTGTGGGGCTGACCGCCTCCCCCGACCGCCGGACGGCCCAGAAGACCGCCGGGGTGCTGCTGAAGATGCTGGGGGCGCTGTGCCCGGAGCACATGGACCGGGAGCGGTACGCCTTCTGCTGGATCGTGGACTTCCCCATGTACGAGATCGGGGAGGAGTCGGGCAAGCTGGAGTTCTGCCACAACCCCTTCTCCATGCCCGCCGGGGGGATGGAGGCCCTGAAAAAAGCCAAGGCCGGGGAGCTGGACCCCCTGTCCATCACCGCCGACCAGTATGACCTGGTGTGCAACGGCGTGGAGCTCAGCTCCGGCGCGGTGCGGAACCACGACCCGGAGATCATGATCGCCGCCTTCGACCTGGTGGGCCTGGGGGAGGAGGACGTGCGGGCCAAGTTCCCCGCCATGTACAACGCCTTCACCTACGGCGCGCCCCCCCACGCCGGCATCGCCCCCGGCGTGGACCGGATGGTGATGCTCCTGGCCGGGGAGGACTCCATCCGGGAGATCATCCCCTTCCCCATGAACAAGTCCGCCCAGGACGTGATGATGGGCGCCCCAGGCGTGGTGACCCAGGCCCAGCTGGACGAGCTGCACATCGCCGTCACCGCCGGGGAGGAGGAGTGACCCCCTCCCCCGCCGGGACGGCGCCTCAGACCATGGCGCCCAGGCGGCCGGCCACCAGGAAGGTCAGCGCCACCGAGACGCCGTAGAGCAGCTGGCTGGCGCGGAAGGACATGGGCTTGCGGGCGCGGAAGCGATTGGCGATCTTTTCCATGGGAAACTCCCCTCCTTTGTCTTGATCGTCCCCAGTCTACCCCAAAGAGAGTCCCATAAACCGGACTTTGGCGGGGCGAGAGGAGAAAACATTCGTTCGCTAAAACTTGTGTTCTAGTTATACAACACCCGTTCGAGTTTGTCAAGGGTTTTTTGTGGGAACCCGGCGAAAATTTTTCCGTCTAAGCCAAGAGAACGGCCCGGAGCGGCTGGGAAATTTTTGCGAGGAGGGCAAGAAAATGGGTATCCGAAGGCTGATCGGTCTGGCGCTGTGCGTGGCGCTGGGGGTGGGGCTGGTCCCCGCCGCCGCGGCCGCCGGGGCGGACCAGGACCTGGAGCGGATCACCGCCCAGGTGAAGGAGACGCTGGGGCTGGACACGGAGGAATTCGACGACTTCCGGGGCAGCGCCCGGGAGGACGTGCTGTTGGGCAAGCGGTGGTCCCTGTCCTGGGAGGGCGACGGGGCGAGCCTGTCCATCCTGGCCGACGACCAGGGGAAGATCTTCTCCTACGACCGCTATGACAGCGTTTCGGAGGTGGCGGTCTCCCGCGGGCTGGGCGGCCGGCTGGACATCCCCCGGCTGCCGGAGGACAAGTCCCAGGCCGCCCGACAGGCCGCCGAGGCCTTCCTGACCAAGGTGCTGGAGGCGGGGACGGAGCGGGTGGAACTGGAGGGGGATGCCCGGCCCTCTCTGCGGCGGGAGACCTATCGGTTCTCCGGCACCCTGCTGCTCAACGATCTGCCCTCCCCCATCCGCTGTTCGGTGTCGGTCCGGGCCAGCGATCTGGCGGTCACCTCCTTCTGGCGGGGGGACCGGGACTCCGGCTACCTCAACGGGGTGGGCCCCGCCGTCCGGAACGTCACCCAGGCCCAGGCCCGGCGGACCCTCCAGGGGGCGCTGACGCTGGAGGCCCGGTACGTCCTGACTGACGACGGCAAGACCGCGGTGGTGCGCTACGTCCCCGTCGCGGGGCACGACTACTATGTGGACGGGGAGACCGGACAGCTGGTGGACCTGACGCAGCTCTATGAACAGCTGTGGCGGAACGGGGCCAACGAGACCGGGGCCTCGGCCTCGGCGCCCATGGCGGAGATGAACGCCGCCGACGCCGCCGGCGATGCCAAGTCCTCCGCCCTCTCCCAGGCGGAGCGGGACGGGGCGGCCATCCTCCAGGGCGCGCTGCCCAAGGAGGCGCTGGACCAGGCGGTGCGCGGCGCCTGGCCGGAGCTGGGGCTGGAACGGTACACCCTGGCCTCCGCCAGCTACAACATCGAGGAGAAGCCCATGCCGGAGGGGCAGGAGCCCACCGCCGACGACTACGACATCACCTGCCGGTTGACCTACGGCCGGCAGGAGGACCAGCTGCTGCAAAACCGCTACGTCCTGGTGGACGCGAAGACCGGGGCCCTGCGGGAGGTCAACTCCACCCGGTACTGGCGGGGAGAGGGGGAGGACAACCTCCGCTACGCCCTCACCCTGACCCAGGCCCAGAGCGTCGCCGAGGCCGCCCTGGAGACCTTCGCCGGGACGCACTACGCCGCCCTGGGGCTGAAGGAGAGCGCCGACGCGCTGAAGGAGGAGCGGTGGGAGCACCGCTTCACCTATCAACAGCGCGGCGGGGAGTGGTTCTATGCCGGCAACGCCTACACCGTGGGGGTGGACGCCACCGACGGCTCCCTCTCCTGCCTGCGGGGGAGCTTTGACGAGGAAGTGACCCTGGTGGCGCCCAAGTCGGTGGTCTCCCCCAGCGAGGCCGCCGGGGCCTACGCCGCCGCCATGGACGCGCCCTTCAGCTATCTGGAGGTGCCGGTGTCCGTCTCCCTGGCCGCCGGGGAGGTGGCCCCCCTGCTGCGGGAAGCGGGGTACAACTATGTGCTGGCGCTGAAGACGGGCTACGTCCTGCGTCAGCCGGAGGACAGCTACGTCCTGGGGGTGGACGCCGAGAGCGGCCAGGCGGTGACCCAGCCCGCCCCCACCGGGGAGGAGGACGCGCTTCAGTACAGCGACCTGGACGGCCACTGGGTCCGGGAGGCCGCCCAGGCCCTGGCCGCCTACCAGATCGGGCTGCGGGACGGGGCGCTCCGGCCGGAGGAGGGGCTGACCCAGCGGGACGCGCTGGCGCTGCTGCTCAGCGTGGACGGCTTCCGCTACGGCCCGGAGCCCACCGGGGAGGACACCGACCAGCTCTATCAGCAGGCCTACTTCCTGGGCCTGGCCACCCCGGAGACCAGGGACCCGGACCGGGGGGTGACCCGGGGGGAACTGGTCCGGCTGATCCTGGACGCGGCGGGCTACGCCCGCGTCGCCGCCCTGCCGGGGATCTTCCGCTGTGACTACGCCGACAGCGGCGCCATCCCCGCCCAGGAGATGGGCTACGCGGCCCTGGCCCAGGGGCTGGGGCTGGTCCGGGGCGGCTCCGACGGCGCCTACGCCGCGCAGCGGCCCGCCACCCGCGGCGAGGCGGTGGCGATGCTCTACCAATACATGAAGTGACTGAGGCAAAAGGGGGGAGGGACCTGGGTCCCTCCCCCCTTTTTGCGCGCGCAAAGCGCGGCGCTGGACGTCGCAGGACTAGGCGGCGTGCGGCTGCTGTGCGGTGCGGGGCTAGACGCGGCGCGGCTGCTGAACTTTTGCAGGGCTGGACGCTGTCATCTGCTGGACGTTGCAGGGCTAGACGCTGTACATCTGCTGTTTCTGGCAGGGCTAGGCGGTGTACGGCTGCTGTCTCTCGCAGGGGCGGGTGGGCTTTCAGCTTCCAGCAACCGGTCTGCGATAACCTTGCAGGGATAGGCGGTGTTCTCTGCTGTGCGTCACAGGACTAGGCGCTGTACGTCTGCTGTTCCAATCAGGGGCGGGCGGGTATTCAGCTTCCAGCAACCGGTCTGCGATAACCTTGCATGGTTAGGCGGTGTACATCTGCTGTGCGTCGCAGGACTAGACGCTGTCATCTGCTGTACCTTCCAGGGGCGGGTGGGCTTCAGGCTTCCAGCAACGATTCTGCGATAACCTTGCAGGGTTAGGCGGTGTACGTCTGCTGTATCTTGCGAAGATGGGCGGTGTACTCTGCTGTGCGTCGCAAGGATAGGCGCTGTTCTCTGCTGTACCTACCAGGGGTGGGTGGGGATTCAGCTTCCAGCAACGACTCTGCGATAACCTTGCAGGGCTAGGCGGTGTACGTCTGCTGTGCGTCGCAGAGCTAGGCGCTGTTCTATGCTGTACCTTCCAGGGGCGGGTGGGTTTCAGCTTCTGACGGGACGGGCGCTCGTCCTGCCCAAAACCATCGCCAAGCGGCACAGCGTGGTG
>CANRBW010000157.1 GCA_947628975.1 uncultured Oscillospiraceae bacterium
GATGATCTCCCCCGCCTTGCGCACCAGCACCGTGTCCCCCACCCGGATGTCCTTTTCGGTGATATAGTCCTGGTTGTGGAGGGTGACGTTCCGCACCGTGGTCCCCGCCAGGCGCACCGGCTCCACCACCGCCTTGGGGGTCAGGACCCCGGTGCGGCCCACCTGGACCACGATGTCCACCACCTGGGAGGGCTTCTCCTCCGGGGGGTATTTGTAGGCCACCGCCCACCGGGGGAATTTGGCGGTGGAGCCAAGGACGGCGCGGTCTGACAAGCGGTTGAGCTTTACGACCGCCCCGTCGATGTCGAAGTCGTAGCCTTCCCGGCCGGCCCCGATGGCCTCGATCTCCCGCCCGCACGCCTCCACGGTGTGGCACAGGCGGTACGGGATGACCTTGAACCGCTGGCTGGACAGGTAGTCCAGGCTCTGGGTGTGGGTGGCGAAGTCCAGCCCCTGGGCCAGCTGGACGTTGAAGACCTGGATGCTCAGCTCCCGCCGGGCCGCCACCTTGGGGTCCAGCTGGCGCAGGGACCCGGCGGCGGCGTTGCGGGGGTTGGCGAACAGGGCCTTCCCCTCCTCCTCCCGGCGGGCGTTGAGCCGGTGGAAGACCGCCTTGGGCATATAGACCTCTCCCCGGACGATGAGCCGGGGCAGGCGGTCGGGGAGGCGCAGGGGGATGGCCTGGATGGTCCTGAGGTTTTCGGTCACGTCCTCCCCCACCTGGCCGTCCCCGCGGGTGGCCCCCCGGACAAAGAGGCCGTCCCGGTACTCCAGCGCCACCGACAGCCCGTCCACCTTGGGCTCCACGTCGTACTCCACCTGGTCCAGCGCCCCCGCCACCCGCTGGTGGAAGTCGGCCAGCTCCTGGAGGGAGAACACGTCCTGCAAGCTCTCCAGGGGCACCTCGTGGCGGACGCTCTGGAACTTGTCCAGGGCCTGGCCCCCCACCCGCTGGGTGGGAGAGTCGGGGGTGACCAGCTCCGGGTGGGCCGCCTCCAGCTCCTCCAGGCGGCGCAGGGCCATGTCGTAGTCGTAGTCGCTGGCGGTGGGCCGGTCCAGCACATAGTACTCGTAGCTCCACCGCTCCAGCCGCTCCCGCAGGGCCTTCAGCTCCTGTGTCACGTCCATTCTCTTCCCTCCTGTACCAGATAGCGCGCCGCCCCGCGGGGGCGCAGGCGGCCGTAAAGCCAGGCCGCCAGCCAGCCCAGCCCCGCCCCGGCGGTGTTGAGGATCACATCGTCCACATCGGCGCTCCGGCCGATGAACAGCTGGACCGTCTCCACCGCGGCGGAGGCGCAAAGTCCCGCCAGCAGGGACTTCCACCACCGCCACCGCCGCCACAGCAGCTGGGGAAACAGCCCCAGGGGCATGAACATGGCCAGGTTGCCCAACAGCATGAACCACAGCCAGTACCGGTCCACCCGGATGGCCCGCCGGATCTCCTGAAAGGGGGCGAACACGTCCCCCAGACGGCTCAGCCTGTCCAAAAGCTCCGCCCGGGAGGGGTAGGTCTCCCAGGGCCGCCAGTTCCGGACCAGCTCCCCCCAGCGCCAGGGCCGGAGCAGGACCTGGCCGGGGAGGCTCCAGAAGCCGGCGGGAAACAGCGTCAGGACGGCCAGCCCCCCGCAGAAGGCCACGAAGAGGGCCAGGGCCACCTCCCGGCGGCGGGGACTGACCAGTCCCAGCCGGGCCAGGCGGCGGCGCCGCCATCCCCCGCACAGGAGCAGGACGGCCAGGGCGGCCAGGGCCAGGGGGAGCATCTCGCCCACATAGGCCCCTATATCACAAAGCGTCCTCAGCACCGTTCAACCATCCTCTCCCGTCCACGTCCCGGTCTATTTCTCCCCCTGGGGCAGCAGGACGCGAAACCGCAGAGAGAACTCCACCCCCACGCTGTTCTGCCCCTCCTGCCCGGCGGTCCCCACCGGGAACTCCGCCGGGGCGGGGCCGGAGCGGCGCTCCAGCCAGGTCAGGCACAGCAGGGCCAGGACCAGCCCGGCCAGCACCCCCAGCAGACAGCCCCGCCAGGGGCGGTCCTCCCTCCGCCGCCGGTCCTCCACGCCGCCTCACCCCCCGGAGAGCCTATGCCCCGGCGGGCTCGTCTCATGCTAGGACAGCAATTCCTGGGCGGCCAGCAGGATCCCCAGCCGCCCCGACTCGTAGGTCAGCCCGCCCTGGAGGTAGACGGTGTAGGGCTCCCGCATGGGGGCGTCGCAGGAGAGTTCGATGGACGCGCCCTGCATAAAGGCCCCCGCGGCCATGATGACCTGGGAGTCGTACCCCGGCATATCCCAGGGCTCCGGGGTCACATAGGAGTCCACCGGCGCGCCCCGCTGGATGCCCTTGCAGAATTTCTTCACCGCCTCCGGGCTCTTCAGGTGGATCATCTGGATGATGTCGTGGCGGGTCTCGTGGCTGGCGGGGTCCACGTCGTACCCCAGCAGCTCCATGAGCCGGGCGGCGAACAGGGCGGTCTTCACCGCCTGGGCGGTGACGTGGGGGGCCAGGAACAGCCCCTGGTAGAGGCTCCGGCTGTGGCCCAGGGTACAGCCGCACTCCCGCCCGATGCCCGGCGCGGTGAGCCGGGCCGCCGCCCCCTCGACCAGATCGGCCCGGCCGGCCAGATACCCCCCCGTGGGGGCCAGGCCGCCGCCTGGGTTTTTGATCAGCGACCCCACCACCAGGTCCGCCCCCACCTGGGTGGGCTCCAGCTCCTCCACAAACTCCCCGTAGCAGTTGTCCACCAGGATGGCCACGTTCGGATCGGCCTCCCGGATGGCGGCGCACATCTCCCCGATCTCCGCCACCGACAGGGACGCGCGGGTGGCGTAGCCGCGGGACCGCTGGAGCAGGATGGCCTTTACATGGGGCCGTTTTACCGCCTCCGCCATCCCCTTCAGGTCGGGCTTGTTGTCAAGGAGATCCACTTGACAGTAGTTGACTCCCCAATCCTTCAACGAGCCGGGGCCCTTGGGGGTGACCCCGATGACCCCCAGCATGGTGTCGTAGGGCGCGCCCACGCCGGAGACCAGGGTGTCCCCCGGCCGCAGACAGCCGAAGAGCGCGGCGGTGATGGCGTGGGTGCCGTTGACGAAATTGAGGCGTACCAACGCCTCCGGGGCCCCGAAGACCTGGGCGTAGATGGCCTCCAGCTTGTCTCGGCCCACGTCGTCATAGCCGTAGCCGGTGGTGCCCACAAAGTCCCCCTCGGAGACCCGGTGCTCCTGGAAGGCGGCCAGGACCTTGGCGGCGTTGGCCTGGGCGATGGCGTCCACGCCGTCGAAGCGGGGGCGCAGGTCCTCCTGGGCCCGCCGGGCCAGGTCCAGGAGTTTTGGGTCTATCTGTAAAGCCATGTTTCTTTACACCCTTTCCTGTCTCAGGGGTGGCAGTTCTTTCTGGGCAAAGGCCGTCAGCAGGGCCGCGCAGTCCTCCACGTCGCTGAGGGCCACCGACTCCTGGGGGGAGTGGATATACCGGCAGGGGACGCTGACCCCCCCGGTGCAAACCCCGGCCCGCGTCTTGTGGATGACGCCGCCGTCGGTGCCGCCGTCCTCCATCACGTCCATCTGCCAGCGCAATTTCTCCGCCCTGGCCAGGTCCCGCAGGGTCTCCACCATCCGGGGGTGGCAGATCACCGAGGAGTCCATCACCTTGATGGCCGCGCCGCCGCCCAGGCGGGCGGTGCCGGTGTGGCCCTCGCCGGGCAGGTCGTCGGCGTCGGTCACATCCGCCACCACGGCGTAGTCCGGGTCCAGGGCGTAGGCGGCGGTCATCGCCCCCCGGAGGCCCACCTCCTCCTGGGTGGTGAAGACGAAGTAGAGGTCGTTGGGGCTCTGCTTCACCTGGGCCAGGGTCATCAGCAGGGCCACACAGCAGACCCGGTCGTCCAGATAGGGGCCGAAGAGGGACCGGCCGCTGATGTAGGTGGGGGTGTTGTACACCGCCATGTTCCCCACCTGGACCCTGGCCCTGGCGTCGGCGGCGGCAGCTTTGAGATGCTGTACGGCAGCCAGATCGAGGCCGAGGACCCCGGCGCCTTCCTGCAATCGCTGGCGGACGGCG
>CANRBW010000158.1 GCA_947628975.1 uncultured Oscillospiraceae bacterium
CTATGTGGACCCCACCACCTGGCGGTCCTACGTCCCGGTCCGCTTCGCCGCCCAGGCGTTCGGCTGCGCGGTGGGCTGGGACCAGGACGCCCAGACCGCCATCGTCATCGACGTGGACAAACTGCTGGATGAGGCCGCGGCGGGCAAGAGCTTCACCTATCTGGAGAAGATCGCCGCCATGGAGAAGTACGAGACCGGCCCCTGGGCCGTGGACGCCACCTTCACCGGCGACGAGTCCGTGGGCGCCTACCCCGCCATGGCCCTGTCCGGCGACCTCCACGGCGTCCAGCAGGAGAACCGGGCCCAGGTGGATATGACGATAAAGATGGACCTGGCCGACCTGCTGGCCGCCGCCGTCCAGGATTCCGGCGAGGCCGTCCCCCCGGAGGTCCAGGCCGCGGCGGACGACCTGGCCCAGCGGGGGATGACCATGGCCTTCCGGGGCGACCTGGACACCGGCAAGTGCTTCTTCCAGATGGACCCGGGCGCTCTGGCGTCCAGCCAGAGCGGGCTGGACCCCGCCGCCTGGTATCAGATGGACCTGAACGCTCTGTTCCAAGCCGTGGGCACGGACTGGAGCGAGCTGTTCCAGGAGCTCCAGCACATGGACCAGGGTGAGATGGTCCGGCTGGTCCTGTCCGCCGTGGCAGTGGACAACGCCGCCAGCGGCTACGCCGACCTCCGCGGCGCGGTGGAGGCCATCGTGACCGGTCTCAGCGACCAGAGCTTCGCCCCCGACGGGGACCGGCGCGTCACTACCCTGGAGCTGGGGCCGGTGGCCCTCTCCCTGTTTGTGGAGATGGACGGGGACCAGGTCACCGGCTACGCCGCGGACTGCGCCGGCCACTTTGATGCCGCCGGTCTGGGCCTGGAGCTCGCCCTGACCGCCTCCCTGGACGACCAGGGCAAGCTGGGCGCCCAGTTCGCCCTGGAGGTCCCTGAGGTGATGGCCGCGCACCTGTCCATGGACGGGGCCTACACCCCCGCCTCCGCCGCCCCGGTCACCGCGCCCCCTGACGGGGCCCAGGTGGTGGACCTGGCGGAGCTCCTCTTGGCCAGCATGAGCGCCTACGATTTCGGGGTCATCGGCGGCGCCGACGGCCCCACCACCGTGACGGTGTCCGGCGCTCCCGCCTGAGCCCTCTCCCCGTCTCCCCCGGAGTCCCGCCCCCTGTGGGCGGGACTCTTTTTGTCCTCCGACAAAAAATTTCCCCTCCCGACAAAATACATCTTGTATCGGGGCGAAAACGATGATACAATATGTGGGTGTTTTGGCAAGAGGGGGGAGAGCTGTGCGGATCGGATTTGACAACGAGAAGTATCTGGAGACCCAATCGGCCCACATCCAGGAGCGCATCGCCCAATTCGGGGGCAAGCTCTACCTGGAGTTCGGCGGCAAGCTCTTTGACGACTACCACGCCGCCCGCGTCCTGCCCGGCTTCGCCCCCGACAGCAAGATCCGGATGCTCTGCCAGCTCAAGGAGCAGGCGGAGGTGGTCATCGCCATCAGCGCCGGGGACATCGAGAAGAACAAGGTCCGGGGCGACCTGGGCATCACCTACGACGTGGACGTGCTCCGCCTCATCGACGCGTTCCGCTCCATGGACCTCTACGTGGGCAGCGTGGTCATCACCCGCTGGGCCGACCAGCCCCAGGCGGTCAACTTCCAGCGCCGGCTGGAGGACCTGGGGGTCCGGGTCTACCGCCACTACCCCATCGAGGGATACCCCCACAACATCTCCCTCATCGTCTCCGACCAGGGCTACGGCAAGAACCAGTACATCGAGACCGCCCGGCCCCTGGTGGTGGTCACCGCCCCCGGTCCGGGCAGCGGCAAGATGGCCGTCTGCCTGAGCCAGCTCTACCACGAGCACCAGCACGGCGTCCAGGCCGGCTACGCCAAGTTCGAGACCTTCCCCATCTGGAACCTGCCCCTGGACCACCCGGTGAACCTGGCCTACGAGGCCGCCACCGCCGACCTCAACGACGTGAACATGATCGACCCCTTCCACCTGGCCGCCTACGGCCAGACCACCGTGAACTACAACCGGGACGTGGAGGTCTTCCCGGTGCTCTCGGCCATGTTCGAAAAGATCATGGGCCGCAGCCCCTACCGCTCCCCCACCGACATGGGGGTGAATATGGTGGGCAACTGCATCGTGGACGACCAGGCCGTCTCCCAGGCCGCCCGGCAGGAGATCGTCCGCCGCTACTGCGACGCCCTGTGCGACCGCCGCCGGGGCAAGGGCTCGGACGAGACGGTGTTCAAACTGGAGCTGTTGATGAAGAAGGCGGACGTGACCCCCGCCATCCGCGCGGTGATTGCCTCGGCTCGCTCCAAGGCCCAGCGCACCGGCCTACCCGCCACCGCCATCGAGCTGCCCGACGGCCGGATGATCCGGGGCAAGACCAGCGATTTGATGAGCCCCGCGGCCGGGGTACTGCTCAACGCCCTGAAGGTGCTGGCCGACATCCCCAAAAAGGCCCACCTCATCTCGCCGGACGCCGCCATCCGGCCCATCCAAACCCTGAAGACCCGGCACCTGGGGGCCTCCACCCGGCGGCTCAGCGCCGGGGAGGTGCTCATCGCCCTGGCCATCAGCGCCACCACCAACCCCGTGGCCGGTCTGGCCCTGGAGCACCTGGCCGACCTGCGGGGCTGTCAGGCCCACTCCACGGTGATCCTGGGCCACGCCGACACGGACACCTTCAAGCGCCTGGGCCTCCAGACCACCTGCGATCCCCAGTACGCCACCAACGATCTCTATCAGAGGGGGTAGGCTCCTATGTCAGTCAAATTCATCTTTGTCACCGGGGGCGTGGTCTCCGGCCTGGGGAAGGGGATCACCGCGGCCTCCCTGGGGCGGCTGTTGAAACAGCGGGGCCTGCGGGTGCGGGTCCAGAAGCTGGACCCCTACCTGAACGTGGACCCCGGCACCATGAGCCCCTACCAGCACGGGGAGGTCTACGTCACCGAGGACGGGGCGGAGACCGACCTGGACCTGGGCCACTACGAGCGGTTCATCGACGAGAACCTGACGGTGAACTCCTCGGTCTCCTCGGGCAAGGTGTACTGGAACGTCCTCAACCGGGAGCGCCGGGGGGACTATCTGGGGGGCACGGTGCAGATCATCCCCCACATCACCGACGAGATCAAGCGCAACATCTACACCCTGGACGCCCCGGACACCGACGTGGCCATCGTGGAGATCGGCGGCACGGTGGGCGACATCGAGTCCCAGCCCTTCCTGGAGGCCATCCGCCAGGTGGCCTCGGAGCGGGGGCGGCAAAACGTGATGTTCGTCCACGTCTCCCTCATCGTCTCCATCCCCGGCTCCGGGGAGCTGAAGAGCAAGCCCACCCAGCACTCGGCCAAGGAACTGCTCTCCCTGGGGATCCAGCCCGACGTCATCATCTGCCGCAGCGACTACCCCGTCAGCCAGGACATCCTCAACAAGATCGCCCTGTTCTGCAACATCCCGGTGGACCACGCCATCCCCAACCTCACCGGCGAGATCCTCTACGACGTGCCCCTGATGCTGGAGCGGGAGGGCCTGGCCGACGTGGTGGTCCGCCGCCTGGGCCTCATCTGCCACATGCCCGACCTGACCGAGTGGGCCACCATGGTGTACAAGGCCAAGAACGTCCAGGGCCACGTGACCATCGCGCTGGTGGGCAAATACGTCGCCCTTCACGACGCGTACCTGTCCGTGGTGGAGGCCCTGACCCACGGCGGCATCGAGAACGGCGTCCATGTGGATATCCGCTGGGTGAACTCCGAGGAGGTCACCGACGACACCGTCGATCAGCTGCTCCGGGACTGCTCCGGCGTGCTGGTCCCCGGCGGCTTCGGGGACCGGGGGATCGAGGGGAAGATCGCCGCCGTCCAGTTCGCCAGGGAGCGGAAGATCCCCTTCCTGGGCATCTGCCTGGGGATGCAGATGGCGGTGGTGGAGTTCGCCCGGAACGTCTGCGGCATGGCGGGCGCCCACTCCCGGGAACTGGCCCCCGCCACCCCCTACCCGGTCATCGACCTCATGCCCGACCAGGTGGG
>CANRBW010000159.1 GCA_947628975.1 uncultured Oscillospiraceae bacterium
ATGGCGCGGGCCACAGCGTCCCCTGGCGGGAGGTCCCGGCCCACGCCCATGTATCCAGCGGTCTGCGCCTCACCGACGACGGGGCGGTGGAAAACGCCCAGGCGGCCGCCAGAGCCGCCCAGCGCCCCGCCTACACCGGCACCGCCGCCCAGGACGCCGAGCTCCAGGCCATCTTCGAGCGGACCTACGGCGCGATCCGCTCCCCCGGCCCCCGGCCCATGGCCACCCCCAAGTCCGCCGCCCTGCCCGACAAGGTGGAGGTGGACCTGGGCCGGAGCCGGACGGAGTATCTGCTGGTGGACGGCTACAACATCATCTTCGCCTGGGAGGAACTCAAGGCGGTGGCCCAGGAGAGTCTGGACGCGGCCAGGGTCCTGCTCATCGAGCTGCTCTCCAACTACCAGGGCTACCGGGGCAACCGGGTCATCCTGGTCTTTGACGCCTACAAGGTCCACGGCGGCGTGGAGAAGGTGGAGCGCCACAACAACATCACCGTGGTCTACACCAAGGAGGCCGAGACCGCCGACGCCTACATCGAGAAGGCCACCTACCGGTTGAGCCGGGAGAACCTGGTCCGGGTGGCCACCTCCGACGGCCTGGTCCAGGTCATCATCCTGGGCCACGGGGCTCTGCGCCTCTCCGCCACCGCCCTCCGCCAGGAGGTGGAGGACGCCCTGGGGCAGATCCAGACCCTGGTGGCCCAAAGTCGGCTCCCCTCCCCCGCCCAGGCCGTGGCCGAGGCCTTCCGGCGGGCCAGGGAGCGGTCCGACCGCCCGGAGGCGGAAAGGAGCCAGCCATGAAAAAAGTCCGGATCACCGTGGCGCGGGTCGCCCGCTACCCCGACCTCATCGCCCGGTATGAAAATCCCCTCCCCCACCCCTGCGGGATGGCGGAGGGTCAGGTGTTTCTGGCCGACGGCTGGCGGCGGCCGGAGGGCTTCTGCCCCAGCGCCTGGGACACCCTCTCCCCCTTCGTGATGGCCCTGGCCTGCGGCGGCCGGGACCTCTACGACGGCTGGATGAAGGACCCCGCCACCGCCATGCTCTCCTGCAACGACGGCTTCCGGCCGGTCAGCTTCCTGCTGGAGGCCACGGCGGAGGAGGCGTCCCGCCCCGACGAGGGGGCGGACTGACCCCCGCTCTACCCGGCCAGCGCCCCCGCCAGGCACAGCAGGATACCGTAGAGGACGCTGGCGGAGATGCCGTAGGCCAGCACGGGACCGGCCACGGTGAACAGCTTGGCCCCGGTGCCCAGGACCAGCCCCTCGCTCTTGAACTCCAGGGCCGGGGAGGCCATGGCGTTGGAAAAGCCGGTGATGGGCACCAGCGTTCCCGCCCCGGCCCGCTTGGCGATGTCGTCAAAGACCCCCAGCCCGGTGAGCAGGGCGGCCAGAAAGATGAGGGTGATGGAGCTCCAGGTCCCCGCTTCCTCCCGGAAGGCGCCCAGGTCCTGGTAGAGGGCGGCGAGCCCCTGCCCCAGGGCGCAGATGCCCCCGCCCACCACGAAGGCCCAGCACAGGTCCTTCCAGATGGGCGATGGCTTGGCCTTGCTCTCCACATATTTGCCGTACTCCTGATTGGTCATCTTCATCCCCACGCCTCCCAAATCTGGATAGCCTTAGTATGGGCCCCTTCGCGGGGAATATGCGCCGGCGGAGGTGGGACGTTGGGCCGACGGGGCAAAAAAAGGCGGCGGGCACAAGAGTGTCCGCCGCCTTTTTTGTGATTTTATGGGGAGACGGGGCGCGCCGCGGGTCGTTTTGATCTCCGGCTCACTGATAGAACCCCGCGTCGGCGAGGCAGCACGCAAGCACGCTGCTGCCGTATCCGCCACTGCTCCACTGGATGGACACGTCGTTATAACCGGTCACGTTCACATCGATGGGGACAGGGGCGGAGGCTTTGGTCATGGCGGGAGAGGTATAGAGGACATGGCCGTCGGCCGAAACGGTCACATAGGTTTCCTTGTCGCTGGTCTGCCCTTCGGGGACGTAGAGGACCGCCTTGAACCGGCTGTATTTCATGTTCAAAAGATACTCCATCGTCGTCCCTTGGTTCATCCCATAATTGGTAATGGCGGAACCATAGCGGTTCCCGTAGTTGTCGGTCAGGTCGTCTGTCGTTTTGGGCTTACTCGCGATGCTGACAAGGTCGGTGAGCATCACGGTGGGGCTCTCCAGCTGGCCGTCCATATCGCCCAGGTACACCGTAAAGCTGGGGCCGTCCCAGTAGACGGCCTTGCCCAGCGCGTTGGAGACCGCTCTTACGGGCAGATAGGTCGTGCCGTTGTAGACCAGGGGCTCCACGGGGGTCCCGTTCACGTCGGTGGGATGCAGCTCCTGCCCGTCCACCACGATCCTCACCCCGCCGACCATCACGTCCTTCAGCTCTGTGAAGCGCCCGTCGGCCATCGCGGGCAGGGCCAGGGCGAAGATCAGGGTCGCCACCAGCATCCCGGTAAAGAACGGGACCAGCTTTTTCATCTTTTTCATCGCGTTTCCCTCCATCTTTGATTCTTCGCGGGGGAACCTTCCAGCGGACCGGCCGCCGCGGGAGTCAGTCCTGGTCCCAGTTGTGGTAGACGTTCTGTACGTCGTCGTCCTCCTCCAACAGCTCGATCATCTTCTCCATGTTCCGGATGTCGTCCTCGTTCTCCAGCTTGACGTAGTTCTGGGGGACCATGGCCACCTCGGCGGAGAGGAAGGCGTAGCCCTTCTCCTCCAGCGCGGCCACCACGGCGGCGAAGCTGTCGGGAGAGGTGGTGATCTCAAAGACCTCCTCCTGGGCCTCGAAGTCGTCCGCCCCGGCGTCCAGGGCGTCCATCATCACCGTGTCCTCGTCCAGGTCCTCCTTCTCGATGACGATCACGCCCTTCTGGTCGAAGGACCAGGACACGCAGCCGGTGGCGCCCAGGTTGCCGCCGTACTTGTCAAAGAGGTGGCGCACGGTGGGGGCGGTGCGGTTGCGGTTGTCGGTCAGGGCCTCCACGATGACGGCCACGCCGCAGGGGCCGTAGCCCTCGTAGGTGACGTTCTCGTAGGCGTCCTGATTGCCGGAGCCCAGGGCCCGCTCGATGGTACGCTTGATATTGTCGTTGGGCATATTGGCCGCCTTGGCCTTGGCGATGACGGTGGCCAGGCGGGAGTTGTTGGCCGGGTCGCCGCTGCCGCCGGTCTTCACCGCCACGATCATCTCCTTGGCGATCTTGGTGAAGACCTGGGAGCGCTTGGCGTCCGCCGCGCCCTTGGTCTTTTGAATGTTATGCCACTTGGAATGTCCCGACATGGTATCAATCCCTTCCCGAAAATTTGGATATTAGTTTATCACAGTTTCTCCTTTTTTTCAACCCCTGTTTTCCCTCTTACGGGGCCAGATAGGGCTCCCGGTCCGCGGTGGAGAGGAACACCTCCGCCCCGTCCCCGGCGAAGGCGCGGCCCAGCTCCTCCGCCAGCACCGGCATCATGGGCGCCTCGGTGGCGTAGTGCCCCGCGTCCAGCACGGTGAGCCCCAGGGCCTGGGCCTCCAGAAACTCGTGGTGGCGCACCTCGGCGGTGACGTAGGCGTCCACCCCATGGCGGGCGGCCAGCCGGACCAGGTCGCCCCCCGCGCCGCCGCAGACGGCCAGCCGCCGCACCGGTCCCCGGCCCAGGACGGCCCGGACCGAGCGGGTCCCCAGGGCCCGCTTCACCATGGCGGCAAAGGCTTTGGGGGCCATGGGCTCCTCCAGCTCCCCCAGGCGGCCCAGCCCCCGGTCCTCCCCCGTGGGTTCCAGCACGCCGGTGATCCGGGCCCCCAGGCGATCCATCAGCACGTCGTTGACCCCGCCGGGGGCCACGTCCAGGTTGGTGTGGGCGCAGATCAGGGCCATCTCCCGGCGGACCAGCTCGGCCACCACCGCCTGGGTGGGGTCGGTCCGGCTCACCGCCTTCAGGGGGTGGAAAATCAGGGGGTGGTGGGTCACCAGCAGGCGGCACTTCTTCCGGGCCGCCTCCCGGACCACCGGCAGGGTGGCGTCCAGCGCCACCATCACCCGGTCCGCCGGGGCGTCCCCCTCC
>CANRBW010000160.1 GCA_947628975.1 uncultured Oscillospiraceae bacterium
CCTGCCCTGCGTCTGCGCCGGGGTGCTGATGGTGCTGCACGACTACGGCCCCGGCCGCCGGTTCCTCCGGCTCGTCCTGCTCTTTTTCGCCTTCAGCGCCGCCCTGGGGGGCGGGCTGTACGCCCTGCGCTGTATGGGGGTGACGGTGCGGCTGGACCTGCGGTATGTCCTGCTGTTCTCCGCCGCGGCCTACTTTCTGCTGTCCCTGGCGGGCCGGGGGCTCGCCCGGCACGCCCCCCGGGAGCTGAAGCGGGTGGAGGTCCGGCTGGGCGGGCGCTCGGCCCGGCTCACCGCCCTGGTGGACAGCGGGAACACCCTCACCGACCCCATGACCGGCAAGGGGGTCATGGTGGCCGAGGGGCGGCAGCTGGCCCCCCTCTTGCCGCCGGAGGCGGACTTCCACCACCCCTGCCAGTGCTTTCCCCGCCTGCGGGAGCCGGGGCGGTTCCGGCTGCTGCCCTACCGGGCGGTAGGGGTGGACCGGGGATTGCTCCTGGCGGTGCGGGCGGACAGCGTCACCGTGGCGGGCCGGGACCTGGGCGCCCGGCTGGTGGCCCTCTCCCCCACCCCGGTCAGCGACGGCGGAGGGTATAGCGCCCT
Source organism: uncultured Oscillospiraceae bacterium (assembly GCA_947628975.1). GTDB lineage: Bacteria > Bacillota > Clostridia > Oscillospirales > Oscillospiraceae > MGBC124762. Next base: position 601 of record CANRBW010000160.1, read on the forward strand.
GATCTTCGAGGAATAGAAAGGCGGTGCATGAACATGAGATCGGCGGTCATCGGCGGACTTCGGAACGGTCTGGCCCGGCTCCTGGCCCATCTGGGCCTGTTCGGGCCGGAAAAGGTCATGTATATCGGCGGCAGCGACACCCTGCCCCCGCCCCTCACCAGGGAGGAGGAGGCGGAGCTGTTGGGGCGGCTGGACCAGGAGGAGGCCCGCGGCCGCCTCATCGAGCGGAACCTGCGGCTGGTGGTCTACATCGCAAGGCGGTTTGAAAACACCGGCGTGGGCATCGAGGACCTGATCTCCATTGGCACCATCGGCCTGATCAAGGCGGTGAGCACCTTCAAGCCGGACCGGAACATCAAACTGGCCACCTACGCCAGCCGCTGTATCGAAAACGAGATCCTGATGCACCTGCGCAAGATCTCCGGGCTGAAGAGCGAGGTCTCCTTCGACGAGCCGCTGAACACCGACTACGACGGCAACGAGCTCCTCCTCTCCGACATCCTGGGCACCGAGGGGGACACGGTGGTCAAGCCCCTGGAGGAGGACGTGGACCGCCAGCTCCTGGCCCTGGCCCTGCGGAAGCTGACCCCCAGGGAACAGACCATCATCACCCTGCGCTTCGGCCTGGACGGCAAGGGGGAGCGGACCCAGAAGGACGTGGCCGACCTCCTGGGCATCTCCCAGTCCTATATCTCCCGGCTGGAAAAGCGGATCATCGCCCGCCTCAAGCGGGAGATCCTGAAAATGGCCTAGTCCGGCCCCTCTCCGCCGGGCCGGGACTGGCTCAAAAGAAGTCCGGCAGGATCCCGGCCAGGGCGGCCCCGGCGAGGAAGGAGGCCAGATTGGCCGCCAGGGAGTAGAGGAGATACCAGCCGTCCCCCCGCAGCCGCTTGGCGATTTTTTTGAGGTAGACGCAATAGAACGCAGCCTCGCCGAGGAAGACGGCGAGCTCCAAGAGCACATAGAGCGCTGCGAAGGCCAGCGGCCCGGCGCGGTAACAGACGACCTGGAGCAGGACGTTCAGGGCGATCTGGGTGACGGCGTTCACCGCCGCCAGGAGCCGCAGCTCCCGCCCGGTCCTGAAGCCGAACAGAAGCGCCACCAGCATCTCCACCCCGAAGGTCAGCGCCATGCGGACCGCCAGGGCCAGCAGCTCCCGCCCGTAGTCGTAGTCCCGGCGGAGGGAGAGGAGCCCGGCGGCGTCCGTCTCCGATAGGTCCACGGTGTAGTAGGAGTCGAACGCGTAGCGCGTGTAGATCCCGCTGGAGGCGAAGGTCCCCGTCTCCGGGTAGTAGAGCAGGAGCTTGAACCGGGCGGGGGGATAGTAGGTCCAGGCCAGCTCCCCGGTCTCGCCCACCTCCCAGCCCTCCTGGAGGAAAAAGTACCCGTCCGGGTCCCGGTAGGCCACGAACGCCTCCCAGACCTCCCGGTCCAGGGCGTTGGCGTAGGGGTGCGTCTCCCGGACCAGGGCGTGCGCCTCTATCCCGTCCCAGGCGCTGGCCGGGCCGGTGGAGGGGGTCTCGGACAGCAGGGTGGCGCAGCACCTCTCCCCGCCCATATGCCGCAGCTCCACGCGCACCGAGGGCTTCGGCCCCATATCCGCCCTGACCGGGAGCGGAAAGGCCGCCGCCAGCCACACCGCCCACACCAGGGCGATCAGCCCGCGGCCGCGGCGACTCCGGTCCATCCGCCGGTCCATCCTCCGGTCCTCCCCAGCGGCCCGGCGGGTCACATCTTGGTGGGCGCGGCGACTCCCAGCAGGGCCAGGCCGTTGGCGATGACCCTCCGGGTGGCGTCGGCCAGCTTGAGCCGGGCCTGGGCCACGGCCCTGGCCTCGCCCTTGATGCGGTGGGCGTTGTAGAAGCGGTGGAAGTCGGCGGCCAGGTCCACCAGGTAGTGGTTGATCTGAGAGGGATCCAGGTTCTTCCCCGCCGTCCGGATCTCGCTGGGGTAGCGGGCCAGGGCCTTGATCAGCGCCAGCTCCTCCGGGCTCTGGAGCAGGGCCGGGTCCACCTGGTCCGCCGCCGGCGGGACAAGGCCCTCCTCCCGCTCCAACTTGGCCAGCATGGAGCAGATCCGGGCGTGGGCGTACTGCACATAGTAGACCGGGTTCTCCCCGTCCTCCCGGACGGCCAGGTCCAGGTCAAAGTCCACGGGGCTGGAGGGCTTGGAGCTGTTGAAGAAGAACCGAGCGGCGTCCACGCTGACCTCGTCCAGCAGGTCGTGGAGGGCGATGGCCTTGCCGGAGCGCTTGGACATACGCACCGGCTTTCCGTCCTGGAGCAGATTCACCAGCTGCATGAGCACGATGATCAGCCGGTGGGAGCCGTCCAACCCCAGGGCGTCCAGCGCGGCCTGAAGGCGGGCCACATGGCCGTGGTGGTCGGCGCCCCAGATGTTGATCACGGTGTCAAAGCCGCGGGTCTGGAACTTGTTGCGGTGGTAGGCGATGTCGGCGGCGAAGTAGGTGTAAAAGCCGTTGGCCCGGCGCAGAACGTCGTCCTTCAGCTCCAGCTTGTCCACCTGCTCCTGGGTCTTCCCCTCCCGGAGAAACTTCTCCCGGAGCAGCTGGGAGGTGTTGAGCCAGAGGGCGCCGTCTCTTTCGTAGGTGTACCCCTTTTGGGACAGAAGCTCCACCGTCTCGGCCACCGCGCCGGAGCTGTGCAAGCCGGACTCCAAAAACCAGGTGTCGTAGCGGATGCCGTATTTCAGCAGGTCCTCCTTCATCCGAGGGATGTTCCGCTCCAGGCCGAACCGGGCCAGGGTCTCCTGCCGCTGGTCCTCCGGGGCGTCGGCCAGGGCGTCCCCGAACTGTTCCCAATAGGCCGCGGCCAGGTCGCGGATGTCCTCGCCGTGGTAGCCGTCCTCCGGGAAGGGCACCGCCTCCTCGCCGCGGATGAGCTGGAGATAGCGGCACTCCAGGGAGTGGGCGAACTTGGCGATCTGGTTGCCCGCGTCGTTGACGTAGAACTCCCGCTCCACCGCGCAGCCCAGGCGGTCCAGGATGGCGGCCAGGGTGTCCCCCAGGACGCCGCCCCGGGCGTTGCCCATGTGCATGGGGCCGGTGGGGTTGGCGGAGACGAACTCCACCATCACCCGGCGGCCCGCGCCCGCGTCGCTGCGGCCGTAGTCCTCCCCCTCGGCCTCGATGGCGGCCAGCACCTGGGCGAACCACCGCTGGCCCAGGGTGAAGTTCAGAAAGCCGGGACCGGCGATCTCCACCTTGGAGAAGTAGGAGCCGGAGATGTCCATGGTCTCCGCCAGGATCTGGGCGATCTGCCGGGGGTTGCCCTTCAGGGGCTTGGCCGCCGCCAGGGCGAAGGACGTGGCCCAATCGCCGTTCCGGGGGTCCTTGGGGACCTCGATCTGGCCGGAGACGGTCTGCCCCGCCGGAAGTCTGCCCGCCTGGGCGGCCTGCTCGTAGGCCCGCTGGGTCAGC
>CANRBW010000161.1 GCA_947628975.1 uncultured Oscillospiraceae bacterium
GGCCAAGGAGGTGGAGGAGTCCATCTGCCGGGTGGCCCAGATGGGCCGGGCCGCCGGGATGCACCTGGTCATCGCCACCCAGCGCCCCTCCGCCGACGTGATCACCGGCCTGATGAAGGCCAACATCCCCTCCCGGATCGCCTTCGCCGTCAGCTCCTCCCTGGAGTCCCGGATCATCCTGGACACCATGGGCGCGGAGAAGCTGGTGGGCAAGGGGGATATGCTGTGGAACCCCCTGGGGGCCCAGAAGCCCCTGCGGGTCCAGGGCTGCTTCGTCACCGACGAGGAGGTGGAGGCGGTGGTGGACTTTGTGAAACGTTCCGGCTCGGCGGAATATGATGAGAGCGTGATGGCCGAGATCGACCGCAACGCCCAGGAAAAGGAAAAGGCCGCCAAGGGCGTTGGCGGCCCCTCCGGCGGCGAGGAGGGCGAGGACGACGGCTACGACGAGCTGCTGCCCGCCGCCATCGAGGTGGTGGTGGAGCTGGGCCAGGCCAGCGTGTCCATGCTCCAGCGCCGGCTGAAGCTGGGCTACGGCCGGGCCGCCCGGCTGGTGGACCAGATGGAGGAGAAGGGCGTGGTGGGCCCCTTTGAGGGCTCCAAGCCCCGGCAGGTACTGCTCACCAAGGAGCAGTGGCAGGAGATGCAGTACCGCCAGGGCCTGGCCCCCGCCCCGGAGACCGCCCCGGCCCCGGAGGAGGAGCCCCTGCCCGGCTTTGACGAGGAGCCCCCCTTTGACCTGGGGGACGAAGACGACCAGTGATTGCGAGGGTATGCCATGAGAGTATTGGTTCTAGCGGGGGGACTGTCCAGCGAGCGCAACGTGTCCCTCTCCTCCGGCTTCCGGATCGCCCAGACCCTGCGGGAGATGGGGGATGAGGCCGCGCTGATCGACGTGTTCTTCGGCCTGGAGGACTACCCCGGTCTGGACCGGGAGGACCTCTACGCCGCCCCCCTCCCCGCCCGGTGGCAGCGGGTGGACCCCGCCGCCCCTGACCTGGACGCCGTCCGGGCCCTCCGGGCGGACAAGAGCCGCTGTCAGTTCGGCCCCGGCGTGCTGGAGCTGTGCCGGGAGGCCGACGTGGTCTTCCTGGCCCTCCACGGCAGCAACGGGGAGGACGGCCGCGTCCAGGCCGCCTTCGACCTGCTGGGGGTTCCCTACACCGGCTCCGGCTATCTGGGCTCCGCCCTGGCCATGGACAAGGACCTGACCAAGCGGCTGGTGAGCCATCTGGTCCAGACCCCCCGGTGGTCCACCGTCCGATACACCGCCGGGGACGTGGACGCCCTGGTCCGCTCCACCCCTCTGCCCTGCGTGGTCAAGCCGGTGGACGCCGGCTCCTCCATCGGCGTGTCCATCGCCAGGGACGCCGACCAGCTCCGCGCCGCCCTCCTGGGCGGCCTGGCCTACGGCGGCCGGTGCGTGCTGGAGCAGTACATCCAGGGCCGGGAGATCCAGGTGGGCGTCCTGGACGGCCAGGCCCTCCCCCCCATCGAGATCATCCCCAAGACGGGGTTTTACGACTACGCCAACAAGTACCAGCCCGGCGCGGCGGAGGAGGTCTGTCCCGCCCCCATCTCCCCGGAGCTGGACCGCCGTCTGCGCCAGGACACCCTGACCGTCTTCCACGCCCTGGGGCTGAGCGCGTACTCCAGGGCGGACTTCATCGTGGACAGCGCGGGGGTCCCCTGGTTTTTGGAGATCAACACCCTGCCGGGGATGACCCCCACCTCCCTGCTCCCCCAGGAGGCGCAGGCGGTGGGGGTGGACTACGGCGCGCTGTGCCGGCGCATCCTTCAGCTGGCCATTCAGGAAAGGGGCTGAGCAACCATGGAACACGTCTGTGTGGGCGATCTTCTCCCCGTGCTGGGCGGGGAGGCCCTGGGGCCGGACACCCGGCCGGACACCCCGGTGAACGCCGTCTGCTTCGACTCCCGCCAGGTCCGGCCGGGGGACTTCTTCCTCCCCCTGCGCGGCCAGCGGACGGACGGACACAGCTACATCCAGCGGGCCTTTGACCAGGGCGCGGCGGGCGCCTTCACCATGGAGACGCCCAAGACCCTGGTCCCCGGCCGGGCCTACATCCGGGTCCCGGACACCGCCCAGGTCCCCGCCCTCCTGGCCCGGTGGTACCGGGACCGGTTCGCCATCCCCTTCGTGGCCGTCACCGGCAGCGTGGGGAAGACCACCACCAAGGACATGGTGGCCGCCGTCCTCAGCGAGCGGTTCCGCACCCACAAGACCCCCGAGAACCACAACAACCTGCTGGGGATCTCCTCCTCCCTGCTGGACCTGGGGGAGGCGGACCAGGTCAGCGTGGTGGAGATGGGCATGAACCACTTCGGCGAGCTGGACCGGATCGGGGCCCTGGTCCGGCCCAGCGTCTGCCTCATCACCAACATCGGCGACGCCCACATTGAAAATCTCGGCTCCCGAGAGGGCATATTAAAGGCCAAGTGCGAGGTCCTGGCCCATATGGACCCCGCCGCCCCGGTCATCCTCAACGGCGACGACGAGCTGCTGGGCGCTCTGCCCGACCGGCTGGACCGCCCCGCCATCCGCTGCGGGGTCTCCCCCCACAACGACTACTATGTCACCGACCAGGACCGGGACCTGGTCACCGAGGACCTCCACTGCACCATCCACACCCCCAGGGCCACCTTCCCGGTGGTCATCCCCGCCCTGGGGGACTATATGGTCTACCCCGTGCTCATGGCCGCCGCGGTGGGGGAGCACTTCGGCATGACCCCGGAGGAGATCGCCCGGGGCATCCTGCGCTACGCCCCCACCAAGATGCGGATGAACGTCATCGACCGGGGCCAGCAGGTCCGTATCCTGGACGACTGCTACAACGCCAACCCCCAGTCCATGCGGGCGGGGCTCCAGACCCTGGCCGCCACCCAGCAGGAGTACAAGATGGCCGTCCTGGGGGATATGCTGGAGCTGGGGCCCATGGGTCCCAGCCTCCACACCGCCGTGGGCCAGGTGGCCGGGGAGTGCAACATCAACTGCCTGGTGGCCATCGGTCCCCTGGCCAAGCACATGGCCGACGCCGCCGGGGCCTTCCAGGTCCCGGAGGTCTACTGGTTCCCCACCAAGGAGGAGGCCCTGCCCACCCTGGCCAAGTTGGTGCGCCCCAACACGGCGATCCTGGTCAAGGCCTCCCGCGGGATGAGCTTTGAGGCCGTGGTCAGCTATCTGGTCTCCATCACGCCGGAGCGGGAGGGGTAGCCCTCGCCGGACAGGGCCAGGAGTTTCGGCTCGAACGCCGGGCGGATGACCCCCTTTTCGGTGATGATCCCGGTGAGCAGGTCGTGGGGGGTCACGTCGAAGGCGGGGTTGTAGACCGCCGCCCCCGCCGGGGCGGTCTGGGTCGGGCCCAGCCGGCGCAGCTCCTCCTCCCCCCGCTCCTCGATGGGGATGCCTGATCCGTCGGCCAGGGACAGGTCCATGGAGGAGGTGGGCAGGGCGGTGTAGAAGGGGATGGCGTGATACCGGCAGCACACCGCCACGGCGTAGGTGCCGGTCTTGTTGGCGAAGTCCCCGTTGCGGGCCATGCGGTCACAGCCCACGATGGCCAGGTCGATCCGCCCCTGGGCCATGAGGGCCGCCGCCATGTTGTCCGCCACCACGGTGACCGGGATGCCGTCGGCGGCCAGCTCGAAGGCGGTGAGGCGGGAGCCCTGGAGCAGGGGCCGGGTCTCGTCGGCGTAGACCATCTCCACCTTCCCCTGCCGCCACGCCTCCCGGATCACCCCCAGGGCGGTGCCCACCCCGTCGGTGGCCAAAGCCCCGGCGTTGCAGTGGGTGAGGATCCGGGCCCCCCGGGGCACCACCTCCGCCCCGAAGCGGGCCATGGCGGCGTTCATGGCGATGTTCTCGGCCTGGATGGTCCTGGCCTCCTCCACCAGGGCGGCGGCGGCCTTGCCCGCGTCGGTGAGCTCATAGGCCATGGCCTCGTCATAGGTCATGACGCTGCCCCGGGCGGACACGGACGTATCGCCGGTGAACAGCAGCTCCACCCGG
>CANRBW010000162.1 GCA_947628975.1 uncultured Oscillospiraceae bacterium
CGCCCAGCAGGGTGACGGCGTAGCCCAGAACGGTGGGGTCGGTGCTGTCGGCCTGGTAGAGGGTCACCAGCCACAGGCACCCGCAGTACCCCGGCAGCAGCAGCGGCCAGGCGAAGCGCCCCGCGCCCTCCTCCCGGCGGCCGCCCAGCCAGCCCACCAGGCCCATCCCCACCCCGGTGGGGATCAGCGCCACGGCCAGGAGGGTCCGGCTCAGACTCAGCTCCAGGCCCTGGCTCTTCTGCCACAGCTCCAGCGCCCCGGCGGCCACCAGCAGGGCGCCCGCCAGCGTGTGTACCGCCGCCAGCCCCCGCCAGGGCAGGGAGAAGGCGGCCAGATAGCTGCCCGGCCCCCCCTCCTTGGGGACGACCGCGGCGCTCAGCGCGCCGAAGCCCACCGCCGCCAGGGCCAGCGCCCCCAGCAGACACCAGGTGGCCGGGTGGCCGGAGGTGAGCAGGCCGGAGGGCTCAAAGGCGGCCAGGCGCTGCCAGACCCGGCAGCCCGCCCCGGCGGCGGCCGCTACCGGCAGGCACAGGGCGAAGATCAGGCTCTTTTTCACGTCCGCTCCGCCTCCTCCTGCTCCTTGCGCCAGGCCAGATAGTCGTCGTAGTCCATCCGCTTGTCGATGAAGGTCCCGTCGGGCAAAAACTCAAAGATCCGGTTGGCCACGGTGGAGACCATCTGGTGGTCGTGGGTGGCCAGCAACACGTTGCACCCCACCGCCGACAGGCCGTTGTTCACCGCGGCGATGGACTCCAGGTCCAGGTGGTTGGTGGGCTGGTCCAACAGCAGGACGTTGGCGCCGGAGAGCATCATCCTGGAGAGCATACACCGGACCTTCTCCCCGCCGGAGAGGACCTTCACCGGCTTGAAGATGTCGTCCCCGGAGAAGAGCATCCGGCCCAGAAAGCCCCGGAGGTAACTCTCGTGCTTGTCCTCGGAGAACTGGCGAAGCCAGTCCAGGATGGAGTCGTCGCAGTCCTTGAAGTAGGGGGTGTTGTCCTTGGGGAAGTAGCTGAAGGTAGCCGTCTGGCCCCACTTCACGCTGCCCTCGTCCGGCTCCATCTCCCCCACCAGGATCTTGAACAGCACCGTCTGGGCGTTCTCGTTCTCCCCCACGAAGGCGATCTTGTCGTTTTTGTTCACCGTAAAGCTCACCTTGTCCAGCACCTTTACCCCGTCCACCGTCTTGGAGAGGTCGGTGACGAACAGGATGTCCTTGCCCACCTCCCGGTCGGGGGAGAAGCCCACCCAGGGATAGCGCCGGGAGGAGGCGGGGATCTCCTCCATGGTCAGCTTTTCCAGCAGTTTGCGCCGGGAGGTGGCCTGTTTGGACTTGGACTTGTTGGCCGAGAAGCGGGAGATGAATTCCTTCAGCTCCTGGGCCTTTTCCTCGTTCTTCTTGGCCTGGTTCTTCATCAGGGTCTGCATGAGCTGGCTGGCGTCGTACCAGAAGTCGTAGTTGCCCACATACATCTTGATCTTGCCGTAGTCGATGTCCACGATGTGGGTGCACACGGTGTTGAGGAAGTGCCGGTCGTGGCTGACCACGATGACCGTGCCCTCAAACTCCAGCAAAAAGTCCTCCAGCCAGTTGACCGCGTTGATGTCCAGGTTGTTGGTGGGCTCGTCCAGCAGCAGGATGTCCGGCGCGCCGAAGAGGGCCTGGGCCAGCAGGACCTTCACCTTCAGCCGGGGGTCCAGCCCGGCCATGGCCGTGTCGTGCCACTGGGTGCCCACGCCAAGGCCCTGCAAAATGCGGCTGGCGTCGCTCTCCGCCTCGTAGCCGCCCATCTCGGCGTACTCCGCCTGGAGGTCGGCGGCCCGTAGGCCGTCGGCGTCGGTGAAGTCCTCCTTTTCGTAGAGGGCGTTCATCTCCTTGCCCACGTCGTAGAGGTGGCGGTTGCCCATGATGACGGTGTCCATCACGCTGTACGCGTCAAAGGCGTTCTGGTCCTGGCGCAGGATGGACATTCGGACCCTGGGGTCCACGCTCACCTGGCCGGAGGTGGGCTCCAGCTCCCCCTCCAAAATCTTCAGGAAGGTGGACTTGCCCGCCCCGTTGGCCCCGATGATGCCGTAGCAGTTGCCCTGGACGAACTGCAATTCCACGTTTTTGAACAGATAGCTCCCCCCGTACTGGAGGGACAGGTCGGATACAGTGATCATACCGTGACTCCTTGTGACGACAAAGTTATCCATATTAGGGGTATTATACTACATCTATAAAAAGAATACAACCCAGCCCCCAAAAAATTCCACGCCTTTTTCCGCGACGCGCGGCCGCTGGGCAAGCAGGGCCAGACGGCGTGCTCCGCCGGACGTTGCAGGACTAGGCGGTGTACATCTGCTGTCTCTTGCAGGGTTAGGCGGCGAGGTCTGCTGAACTTTGCAAGACTAGGCGGTGTTCTCTGCTGTCTCTTGCGAAGATAGGCGCTGTCATCTGCTGTATCAAACAGGGGCGGGTGGGATTATGGCTTCCAGCAACTGGTCTGCGATAACTTTGCAGGGATAGGTGCTGTACATCTGCTATATCTGACAAGGATAGGCGCTGTACTCTGCTGTACCTTTCAGGGGCGGGTGGGATTATGGCTTCCAGCAACCGGTCTGCGATAACCTTGCAGGGATAGGCGGTGTTCTCTGCTGTACCTTCCAGGGGTGGGTGGGTTTATAGCTTCCAGCGGATTGCGTTTTGTCGTTTTCGCCATTTTGTCCGAACCGGACACAGGTCGCGCCTCCCCGGCGCGGGGGCCAAACCCATTTTCTTTTTCTTTGCGAAGAAAAAGAAAACGGTTTTGGATGCCAAAAGAAAAAGAAGGGGCTGGAATCGTTTTCGAGTGCCACTGTCGCTCGGCGGCCCGGAGAAACGCACTGGCACAGCAAGCCGCCGCCCCCAGGGCGGCATGACGTAGAACTTTGACGCACCCACTACTCTTTTAACACCCGCCGCGGCCGCCTCTGGCGTTTGGCTGGGAGGTGGGTTAGGTGATTGCGGACCTAACGGTGTCTGCCTCTGAACCCCGCACCCTCATCAGTCAGCTTCCCCCTTCCAAGGGGAAGCCCAAGGCCAGCAGGGGTCTTGCGCGCTGCCAACCAAGTACCTAGAGGCGGCCGCGGCGAGTGTTAAAAGAGCGGAAGGGACGTTCGGCACATACATCGTGCCGCCCTGGGGGCGGCGGCTTGCTGGCGCAGTCCTGTCCTCCGGGCCGCCGAGCTGTTAGCGTAGGCGGGAACGAGTCAAAACCCCTTCTTTTTCTTTTGGCATCCAAACCCGTTTTCTTTTTCTTCGCAAAGAAAAAGAAAACGGGTTTGGCCCCCGCGCCGGGGAGGCGCGACCTTTTGCCCAGGGTGGGCGAAACGATTGAAACGACAAAACGCAAATGCGCTGGAAGCCATAAACCCACCCACCCCTGATAGGAACAGCAGAGAACAGCGCCTATCCCTGCAAGATACAGCAGAGAGCAGCGCCTATCCTTGCGACGTACAGCAGACGTACAGCGCCTATCCTCGAAAGGTCATCGCAGAATCGTTGCTGGAAGCCAAAAGCCCACCCGCCCCTGATTGGAACAGCAGATGACAGCGCCTATCCTTGCAAGATACAGCAGCCGTACACCGCCTATCCCTGCAAGGTTATCGCAGAGTCGTTGCTGGAAGCCATAATCCCACCCGCCCCTGTCTGAGACAGCTGTCCTCAGCACCTAGCCTTGCAAGATACAGCAGATGACACCGCCTAGCCACGCAAGAGACAGCAGACGTACACCGCCTAGTCCTGTGACGTTCAGCCTGGAACACCGTCTAGCCCTGCAAGGTTATCGTAGGCCGGTTGCTGGAAGCTGAAAGCCCACCCACCCCTGGTAGGTACAGCAGAGAACAGCGCCTGGTGGTGTGGCCGTTTTCTCCGGCGCGGCATAGGGTGGGATAGGTCGGGTAGGAAAGGAGGCTCGCTATGGCCTATTCCGACGCGGAGCTGCTGGC
>CANRBW010000163.1 GCA_947628975.1 uncultured Oscillospiraceae bacterium
TCGTGGTCCAGCCGGGGGGTGTAGGGGGCGCCGAAGACCACGTCGGTGCGGCGGAACCACCGCTTTTTGGCGGGCATCCAGATGGGGACGATGGGCGCGCCGGTGCGGAGGGCCAGCATGGCCGCCCCGGTCTTGGCCCCCTGGCTCTCCCCGCTTTTGAAGCGGGTGCCCTCGGGGAAGAGAAGGAGCTTGTGGCCCTCCTTGAGCACCCGCATGGACTCCTTGATGGCCTTCACGTCCGACTTGCCCCGGTCCACGGGGATGACCCCCACCTTCTTGAGCAGCCACCCCAGCACGGGGATGCGGACCAGCTCCGCCTTGCCCATGATGTAGGGGTGGTCCCGGCGGCCCATGGCGTAGACGATGAAGAAGGGGTCGGAACAGCGGGTGTGGTTGCCGCAGAGCAGGCAGGCGCCCTGGGGCACGTTTTCCCGGCCGACGGCCCGGCCGGGGTGGAACAGGTTGAAAAAGGGCCAGACCACGGCGTACAGGACCTTGAACCAGAATTCACTCACAGTTTCAGCCGCTCCTTTACCACTTCGTATAGCCGCGCCAGACTCTCCTCCAGGGAGAGCTGGGTGGTGTCCACCAGCACCGCGTCCTCCGCCTGGCGCAGAGGGGCGGAGGCCCGGTGGCTGTCCCGGTAGTCCCGCTCCTCCACGTCCCGCAGGACCTGTTGGTAGTCCGCCGGCTGGCCGCGGGCGGTCAGCTCGTCAAAGCGGCGGCGGGCGCGGGTCTCCGGCCGGGCGGTGAGGAAGATCTTCACGTCGGCCTGGGGCAGGACCACCGTGCCGATGTCCCGGCCGTCCATGATCACGTCGTTCTCCTGGGCGAAGCGCCGCTGGAGCGCCAGCAGATGGTCCCGGACGCCGGGGATGGCGGAGACCTGGCTGGCCGCGTCGGACACCTGGTGGAGGCGGATGGCCTCGGTCACGTCCTCGCCGTCCAGGTACATATGCTGGAGGCGGTCCTCGGCGTAGGCGGTGGCGACGCGCAGGGAGGGGAGCATGGCCAGGACGGCGGCCTCGTCCCCGGGGGAGAGGCCCCGGCGCAGGGCGGCCAGGCCCACGGCGCGGTAGATGGCGCCGGTGTCCACATAGAGGAAGCCCAGCTCCTGGGCCAGGCGGCGGGCCAGGGTGCTCTTGCCGGCGCCGGAGGGGCCGTCGATGGCGATGGCGCGGTAGGTCATGGTCTCATCATCCTTTCCTGTTGGCGGCGGCCAGACCGGCGGCGCGGCCGGTGGCCCACGCGATCTGCAGATTGAATCCGCCGGTATAGCCGTCCACGTCCAGCACCTCCCCGGCGAAGTAGAGCCCCTCCGTCAGCCGGGAGGCCATGGTCCGGGGGTCCACCTCCCGGACGCTGACCCCGCCGGAGGTGACGATGGCCTCCTCCACCGGCCGGGGGCCGGTGATGGGGAAGGCCAGGTCCTTCAGGGTGGCGCAAAGGGCCCGGCGGCCCTCGCGGGTCAGGGAGTGGAGCTTCAGCTGGGGCGGGATCCCCGCCCGCTCCAGCGCCAGCGGGACCAGCAGCCGGGGCAGGAGGGTGAGGGCGTAGTTGTCCATATCCCGGTTGGCGTACCGTTCCAGGTCCCGCAGGATCCGGGCCTCCAGCCGCTCCGGGGACAGGGCGGGCTTCAGGTCGATGTGGGCGGTGTAGCGGTCCCGGTCGTAGTGGCGCAGATGGGCGCTGGCGGAGAGGGTCAGGGGGCCGGACAGGCCGAAGTGGGTGAACAGCAGCTCCCCCTGCTCGCCGTAGAGGACCCGGCCCCGCCGGTCCCGGACCTCCAGCCGCGCGTTCCGCAGGGAGAGGCCCTGGAGGGGGGCGCAGCCCTGGGCCTCCAGGGGGACCAGGGAGCCCACCGGCGGGACCACCGTGTGCCCCGCCTGGCGGGCCAGGGCGTAGCCGTCCCCGGTGGAGCCGGTGGCGGGGTAGGACAGCCCCCCGGTGGCCACGATGGCCCTGTCGCAGGGGAGGGTCCCGGCGTCAGACGCCACCGCCCGGACGCCGCCCGCCGCCAGGACCAGGCCGGTGGCCCGGCCGGTGACCAGCCGCACCCCCGCCCCGCGCAGGGCGCGAAACAGGGCGTCGATCACGTCGGCGGCCCGGTCGGACACGGGGAAGACCCGGTTGCCCCGCTCCAGCTTCAGGGGGACGCCCAGGCCCTGGAAAAAGGACTCCACCCCGCTGGGGGGGAAGGCGGACATGGCGCTGTAGAGGAATTTCCCGTTCCGGGGGATGTTGTCCAGGGCCTCCTGGACCGAGCAGCGGTTGGTCAGGTTGCACCGGCCCTTGCCGGTGATGTAGAGCTTGCGGCCCAGTTTGGGGTTGCGCTCCAGCAGGGTCACCGCCGCGCCCGCTCCGGCGGCGGTCAGGGCGGCCATCATCCCGGCGGCGCCGCCGCCCACCACCACGACCTGGGGGGTCAAGAGCGATTCTCCAGCGTCTCGTAGACCTCGTACTCGGCCCAGATGCGCTCCAGCTCCTCCAGGTTCTTGGACAGGTCCTGCTTCTTGACCCTGGAGATGGCCACGATCAGGGCGTTGACCAGGCTCAGGGGGGCCACCAGGGAGTCCACGAAGGAGACCATATCGCTCTTGGCCAGCAGGACCCGCTGGGCGGCGTCGGCCAGGGGGGAGGAGGGGGAGTCGGTGATGGCGACCACATGGGCGCCCCGGTCCCGGGCGAACTGCATGGCCTTCACCGTCCGCTTGGAGTAGCGGGGGAAGCTGATGCCGATGACCACGTCCTCCGGCCCCACCCGCAGGAGCTGCTCAAAGGTCTCGCTGGCGGAGGCGGCGGAAACGTGGGTGACGTTGTCGAAGATCAGGTTGAAGTAGAAGGCCAGGAAGGTGGCGATGGCGCTGGCGGAGCGGACCCCCAGGATGTAGACCCGCCGGGCCTTCACGATGTCCTGCACCGCCCCCTCAAAGTCCTCCCGGTGGATCTGCTCCAGGGTCATGCGCAGCTTTTCCATGTCCGAGTGCATGACCATGGAGAGGACGTCGTGGCTGCCGATGCGGTCGTCGGTGACCTCGATGCGCTGGATGGAGGTGAGCTTGTTGCGGACCATCTCCTGGAGGCTGCGCTGCATGGCGGGGTAGCCGTCATAGCCCAGCTCGGCGGCGAAGCGGACCACGGTGGACTCGCTGACCTTCACCGTCTTGCCCAGGCGGCTGGCGGTCATAAAGGCGGCCTTGTCGTAGAACTGCAAAATATAGTTGGCGATGAGCTTTTGCCCCTTGGAAAAGGTGGGCATCCGCGTTTCGATGACGGAGAGTATGTCCTGATTCATGGCGGAAAACGCCTCCTGAACGGTGGATTCGTGCCGGTCTCATACAGAACCTATCATACCCCAACCGGGGAAAAAAGGCAAGAGGTTTGCGCGAAAACCATAGCGAAGCGGGGGAGGCGGCCAGGTCTGCTGGACTTTGCAAGGTTAGGCGGCGTCATCTGCTGGATCTGGCAGAGCTAGGCGCTGTACATCTGCTGTGCGTCGCAGGACTAGGCGGTGTACATCGCTGTGCGTTGCAGGGCTAGGCGCTGTTCTCTGCTGGACTTTGCAGAGCTAGGCGCTGTACGTCTGCTGTATCTTGCGAGGCTAGGCGCTGTACATCTGCTGTCTCTGACAGGGGCGGGTGGGCTTTTGGCTTCCAGCAACCGGTCTGCGATAACCTTACGGGGTTAGGCGCTGTACATCTGCTGAACTTCGCAAGGCTAGGCGCTGTGCATCTACTGTATCTTGCAAGGATAGGCGCTGTACATCTGCTGTATCTGGCAAAGATAGGCGCTGTTCTCAGCTGTTCCAATCAGGGGTGGGTGGGTTTATGGCTTCCAGCGTATTGCGCTTTGTCGTTCTCGGCATTTTGTCCGAACCGGACAAAGGTCGCGCCTGCCCGGCGCGGGGGCCAAACCCATTTTCTTTTTCTTTGCGAAGAAAAAGAAAACGGTTTTGGA
>CANRBW010000164.1 GCA_947628975.1 uncultured Oscillospiraceae bacterium
GGTTCTTGTCCATCTGGCGCAGCTTGGGGGCCACGTTGAGGATGACGTAGGGGATGTCGAAGGCGATGTGGGCCAGCAGGAGGGTGGTGAAGCCCAGGGTGAGCCGGGCGGGCAGGACCACCGCGCTCTGGACGCTGTTGAACCACCGGGCGAAGGTCCCCCAGCCCTGGAAACAGGCGGCGAACAGCAGACAGAGGGAGACGCCGGTGACAATGTCGGCGTTGATGGTGGGGATGTTGCTCACCGTCATCAGCGGGTTGCGCCACCGCCGCCGCAGGCCGAACAGCCCCATGGCCGCGAAGGTGCCGGCGACGGTGGAGATCACCGTGGCCAGGATGGAGACCAGCAGGGTGGTGTAGACGCTCTCCATGATGAGCCGGTTCTGGAAGAGCTTGGCGTACCAGTCCAGGGAGAAGCCCTTCCACACCACGCTGGAGTCCCCGGCGTTGAAGGAGAAGACGATGAGCAGGAGGATGGGGGCGTAGAGAAAGAGGAAGACCAGGGCGATGAGGAGCCGCCCGGCGACACTGTTGCGCTTTTTCACAGCATCACCGCCTGTTCTTCCCCTTCACCGAAGTGGTTCATCACCGCGATGCACACCACCACGATCACCATCATCACCATGGAGATGGCCGCCCCCAGGTGGGGGTCGTAGGCCCCGCCCAGGAACTGCTGCTCGATCAGGTCCCCCAGCATCATCTGCGCGCCGCCCCCCAGCAGCCGGGAGATGGCGAAGGTGGACACCGAGGGGACGAACACCATGGTCACCCCCGACAGGATCCCCGGCAGGGACAGGGGAAAGATGACCTTGCGGAACACCCCGGCGGAGTTGGCCCCCAGGTCCCTGGCCGCCTCCAGCAGGGAGCCGTCCAGCTTGACGATGACCGAGTAGATGGGCAGGATCATAAAGGGCAGGTAGTTATACACCATCCCCAGCACCACCGCGCCCTGGGTGCGGATGAGCCGGAGGTGCTCCACCCCCAGCAGGTCCAGGATCCCCAGCGCGCGCAGGAGCTGGTTGATCAGGCCGTTGTTCTCCAGAATGGACATCCACGCGTAGGTCCGCAGGAGGAAGTTCATCCACATGGGCAGCATGATCAGGGCCATGGCCAGGCGCTGGAACCGGGGGCCCTCCTTGGCCATGAGGTAGGCCACCGGGTAGCCCACCAGCAGACAGATGACGGTGGCGAGGAAGGCCAGCTCGAAGGAGCGGAGGAACACGTCCAGATAGGAGCCCATGCTGGCGAAGTTGTCCAGGGTGAAGCCGCCCTCCGCGGTGGTGAAGGCGTAGATCACCATCAGGATAATGGGGGCCACCACCAAAAGGGCCATCCAGATCACATAGGGGATGGCGAACCGGCGCGATCTATTCCTCATCCCCGCTGTCCTCCTCCTCCGGCTCCACGGTGGCGTCGCCGATCTCGTCGTACTCCTCGGAGTAGGAGGAGTAGTCCCCGAACATCCCGGAGTAGGCGCTCTTTTTCATCACATGGATGCCGTCGGGGTCGATCTTGATGCCGATGCGGCTGTCCACGGGGCAGTAGTCGGTGGTCTGGATCAGCCACTTGAAGCCGTAAAAGTCCACGATGGTGTCGTAGTGGACGCCCTTGAAGGTCACCTGGGTCACCGTGCCCTTCAGCTGGCCCTCCGCCTCGGCGACGATGTCCACGTCCTCCGGCCGGATGACCACGTCCACCGGCTCGTCGGGGGCGAAGCCGCCGTCCAGGCACTGGAAGCGGCGGCTGAAGATCTCCACCACGCCGTCGGCGCGCATGACCCCGTCGATGATGTTGCTCTCGCCGATGAAGTCGGCCACAAAGGCGTTCCGGGGCTCGTTGTAGATGTCCTCCGGGGTGCCGATCTGCTGGATGCGGCCCCCGTCCATCACCACCACCGTGTCGCTCATGGCCAGGGCCTCCTCCTGGTCGTGGGTGACGTAGATGAAGGTGATGCCCATCTCCTGCTGGATGCGCTTGAGCTCGGCCTGCATATCCTTGCGCAGGCGCATATCCAGCGCCCCCAGGGGCTCGTCCAGGAGCAGGACCTTGGGCCGGTTCACCAGGGCGCGGGCGATGGCCACCCGCTGCTGCTGCCCGCCGGAGAGGGAGGAGATGGGCCGCTTCTCAAAGCCCTTGAGGTTGACGATCTCCAGCATCTCCGTGACCCGGCGGGTCACCTCGGCCCCGTTCACCTTGGCGATGCGCAGGCCGAAGGCCACGTTCTCAAAGACGTTCAGGTGGGGGAAGAGGGCGTACTTCTGAAAGACGGTGTTGACCTGGCGCTTGTGGGGCGGCAGGTCGTTGATGCGCTGGCCGTCAAAAAACACGTCCCCGGAGGTGGGGGACAGAAACCCACCGATGATCCGCAGGGTGGTGGTCTTGCCGCACCCGCTGGGTCCCAGGAGCGTGAGGAATTCCTTGTCGTTGATATACAGATCCAGGTGATCGAGGATGGTCTCGTCGTCGAATTTCACGACACAATCCGACAGACGGATCAGCTCCTTGGACATATATCCTCCCCCATTTCCGAAAAGGCGATGTAGAAAAAAGGCGTGCCCACCGTGCGGATGGGTACGCCTCGCTTCGCACATATCATACCCGCTCTTTTCTCAAATGTCAACAGAAAAAGCGATATTTTCCGCCCCTCAGGAAAAAACTTTTGTCCCGGGGAAATACTCCCGGACGAAATCCACCTCCTCCACCGTCCAGCTCCGGCCGTTCAGGGCCTCCAGCGGCCCGGCGGGGGTGGTGAAGGAGAAGACCAGTTTGTAGGACCACAGAGCCTGGATGGAGCGGCCCAGGCGGCGGTTGAGCCGCCCGTCGCCGTACTTCCCGTCCCCCAGCAGAGGGTGGCCGGCGTGGGCCATCTGGGCCCGGATCTGGTGGGTCCGGCCGGTGACCAGGCGGCACTCCACCAGGGAGAGGCCGTCCCGCCGGGCCAGGGTGCGGTACTCGGTGACGGCGCTCCGCCCCTCCGGCACCGGGTGGTCGTAGACGGCGACCACCTTCCGGGCCTCGTCCTTGCGCAAAAAGCCCTCCAGCCGGCCCGCCTGGGGGGAGAGGGTCCCCGCCACCACGCAGAGGTAGTACTTCTCGATCTCCCGGTCCCGGATCTTCTGGTTCATCACCCGCAGGGCCTCGGCGGTCTTGGCGGCGATGACGATGCCGCCGGTGTTGCGGTCGATGCGGTTGCACAGGGCGGGGGCGAAGGCGTTCTCCCACCGGGGGGACCACTCCTTCTTCTGGTAGAGGTAGGCCTGGATGTGGGTGATGAGGGTGGAGACGTACTCCCCCTGGTCGGGGTGGCACAGCAGACCGGGGCGCTTGTTGCACAAGAGGAGGTTTTCGTCCTCATAGAGAATGTCCAGCTGGGGGGTGAAGACCCGCAGGAAGGCGTTGTCCTCGGTGGGGGCGTCGAAGAACTCGTCGTTGAGGTAGAGCTGTAAACAGTCCCCCTCCCGGAGGCGGTAGTCCCTCTTGGCCCCCTTGCCCTCCACCTTGACCCGCTTGAGGCGGATGTACTTCTGGGCCAACGGGGCGGGGAGGAGGGGCAGGGTCTTGCCCAGCCAGCGGTCCAGCCGCTGGCCGGCGTCGTTTTTGCCGATGACGAACTCCCGCATCTCCTCGCCTCCCTCTCCGCCGCGGGCGGGACCAAAAAGGAGAGACGCCGCCGGGGCGTCTCTCCTCCGTCTTGGTGCGGATGGCGGGACTCGAACCCGCACGTCCATCCGGACACTAGCACCTCAAGCTAGCCAGTCTACCAGTTCCAGCACATCCGCAAGTGCCCCATCAAAAAGGCAAGTGCTATTATAGCCGCTCAGACCCCGTTTGTCAACCACATTTTCCTCTCCCGCCGGAAAAACCCGGCGGGGCGGCCGCTCAGAGGAGCAGGAGCTGGCCGTTTTCGGCGTAGGAGCGGGGCGGGTGGCCCAGGTCGTCCACCGTGAAG
>CANRBW010000165.1 GCA_947628975.1 uncultured Oscillospiraceae bacterium
GCCCCAGGCGGTGGACGCCTTTTTTGACGACAGCGACGCCGCCAACCTCCCCACCCTGGGCCACCGGCGGTGGATGCTGGACCCCGTCATGGCCAAGACCGGCCTGGGCTTCTCCCCCAGCAACACCGCCTACGGCCCCTACCTCTACCACTTTGCCACCCTCTGGGCCTTTGACCGGGACGGGGCGGACGTGGACTACGACTTCATCGCCTGGCCCGCCTCCGGCCTCTTCCCCGCCACCCTCTTCTCCCCCCGCCAGGCCTGGAGCGTCACCCTGGACCCGGCGCGGTACGCCCCGCCGGAGGCGGACAAGCTCACCGTCACCCTGGTCCGGGAGTCGGACGGCAAGAGCTGGGTCCTCTCCGGCGAGGGCTACCTCCCCGCCGACACGGGGGCCTATCTGGGGGTGAACACGGACAACTACGGCGTGGACAACGCGGTGATCTTCCGCCCCGACCTGGGGGAGGAGGAGCCCTACGCCGGGACCTGGCGCGTCACCCTCCAGGGTCTGCGCTCCCCCCAGGGGGAGGCGCGCCCCCTCTCCTACCAGGTCCAGTTCTTCGACCCGGCTGAACCGGCCGACCCGTCTCCCACCGACCCCGCCCAGCCGGCGGAGCCGGAGGGCCCGTCCCCCGCCCAGCCGGACCGGGGCGGGCAGGACGCCGCCTTCTCGGACGTGGTCCCCGGCAGCTGGTATGAGGAGGCGGTGCGCTTCGCCGTGGGACAGGGCCTGCTCAACGGCGTGGGGGGCGGCCGCTTCGCCCCGGAGGAGCCCATGACCCGCGCCATGGTGATGACGGTGCTGGCCCGGCTGGACGGGGTGGACACCGCCCCCCAAACCGCCGGGGAGAGCTGGGACCTGCGGGGTCGGCGCTGGGCGGTGACCAACCGCATCAGCGACGGGCTGGCCCCCGGCGAGACCATCACCCTGGAGGAGCTGGCCACCATGCTCTACCGCTACGCCGCCCTCCGGGACGGCGCCGCCCCCGCCCACAACTTCCACCTGCCCGGCATGCCCGACGGGGACGCCGTCTCCTCCTGGGCCGCCGAGGCGGCCAACTGGGCGGTGGACCGGGGGGTCCTGGTGGGGGACGAGAACCAGCGCCTCAACCCCCAGCGCCCCGCCACCCGGGCCCAGTTCGCCCTCATCCTCCAGCGCTTCCTCTCCACCCCCTGACCCCGCCGAGGGACCGCGGGGCGGATGGGCCCCCTCTTTGGACAGCAAAACGCCCCCCGGCAGCTGAAGCTGCCGGGGGGCGTTGTCGCGCTGGCTTACTCCTCCGCGGGAGCGGCGCTCTGCTGCTCGCGCATCTTGGCGAAGCAGTCGGAACAGTACACAGGCCGGTCGGTCTTGGGCTCGAAGGGGACCCGGGCCTCGCCGCCACAGGCGGCGCAGGTGGCGGTGAAGTACTCACGGGGGCCACGGGCAGCGGCCTTGCGAGCATCGCGGCAAGCCTTGCAGCGCTGGGGCTCGTTCTGGAAGCCCCGCTCGGCGTAGAACTCCTGCTCACCAGCGGTGAACACGAACTCCTGGCCACATTCCTTGCAGATGAGTGTCTTGTCTTCGTACATGGCAGTAATCCTCTCTTTGTTCCCTGGCCCGGACGGATGACCCGAATCGTGCTAGGACTATAATATGTGCGTTCAGCGGATGCTGAAATCGCCGGTTTAGGGCCGCGTCAACTTGCGGCGAATACGCTGGACGGCGTTGTCCACGCCCTTGACGTCCTTTCCCACCGCCCGGGCGATCTCCTCGTAGGAGAGGCCGTCCAGATAGTGGTCCAGCACTTTGCGCTCCAGCGGGGAGAGGCTCTGCCTCATCCGCTCCAGCCCCTCCAGGCTCTCCTCCCTGGCGATGACCATCTCCTCCGGGCTGGCCGGGGCGGGCATCGCGGGGACGGCGGCCTCGCTCTCCCAGGAGAGGGAGGCGTTCAGGGGGAGGTGCTTGTCCCGGTTGGCGGAGCGGATCGCCGAGCGCAGGCGGTTGCGGATGCAGACCCGGGCGAAGGTGGCGAAGGCGGCGTCCCGGTCCCCGTCGAACTCCCGGATGGCGTCCAGCAGACCGAGGAAGCCCTCCTGGATCAGGTCCTCGCTGTCACCGCCGGCCAGGAACAGAGGGCGGGCACAGGCCCGGACCATGTACCCGTAGCGGAGGATCAGCCTCTCCTCCGCGTCCCGGTCCCCCGAAGCGGCCATCCTCTGCAAAGCCTCGCTGGGCAATTCCTCGCAAAATCGGCTCATTTCCCCGCTCCTTGGATGATACTGAAGATTATAGTATAGTTCTCGCACACTTGTCAATAGATTTCGTCAAAATAATTTATTCGACTTCCAAATCCTGCCTCATTTTCGTCGGTTGCGACAAAAATTTTCTCACAGTCCCCGGACCACGTCGGCCAGCGCGGCGGCCACGCCCTCGGCCTGGGCCTGTTCCCGGGCCTCCACCATGACCCGGATCAGCGGCTCGGTGCCGGAGGGGCGCACCAGGATCCGCCCGGTGCTGCCCAGCTCCGCCTGGGCCCGGTCCACCGCCTCCTGAAGGCTCTGGGAGGCCATGATAGCCTCCTTCTTCTCCTTGGAGTCCACCGTCACGTTCACCAGGGTCTGGGGGTAGCGGCGGCACTGGGAGGACAGCTGGGAGATCTTCCGGGCGGGGGAGCGGGCGAAGACGTCCAGCAGCTGGAGGGCGGTGAGCTCGCCGTCGCCGGTGGTGGCGTAGCGGCGGAAGATGGTGTGGCCCGACTGCTCGCCCCCCAGGAGGAAGCCGCCCCGCTCCATCTCCTCCAGGACGTTGCGGTCCCCCACCGGGGTACAGCCCATGGTCAGCCCCCGCTCCTGGCAGAAGACCCGGAAGCCCAGGTTGCTCATCACGGTGGCCACGATGGTGTCGTGGGGCAGCTGGCCCCGGCTCTGGAGGTCGGCGCCGCAGATGGCCAGGACCTGGTCCCCGTCGATGAGTTCCCCGGTCTCGTCCACCGCCAGGCAGCGGTCGGCGTCGCCGTCGAAGGCGATGCCCAGGTCGTAGCCGCCCTCCCGCACCTGCCGGGCCAGCCGGTCGATGTGGGTGGAGCCGCAGCCGTTGTTGATATTGACCCCGTCCGGCTCGGCGCAGATCACGTCACAGCGGAGCTTGGGGAAGCGGGCGAAGAGCCGGGGCGCGGTGGCGCTGGCCGCGCCGTTGGCGCAGTCCACCAGGATCCGCAGCCCCGCCAGGTCGGAGCTGATGGTGCCCGCCAGGTGATCCAGGTACGCCTCCCGCTGGGCCGGGTCGGCGTCGGTCATCCGCCCCAGCTCCCCGTGGGTCTTCCGGGGGACCTCCCGGCGGTTGAGGACGATGTCCTCGATCTTGTCCTCCAGCTGGTCGGAGAGCTTGAAGCCCTGGCCGTTGAAGATCTTGATGCCGTTGTGTTCAAAGGGGTTGTGGGAGGCGGAGATGACCACCCCCGCGTCCGCCTTCTCCCGGATGGTGGCGAAGGCCACGCCGGGGGTGGGAAAAACCCCCAGCTTCAGCACGTCCGCCCCGGCGGAGCAGAGCCCCGCCACCAGCGCCGCCTCCAGAAGGTCGGAGGAGACGCGGGTGTCCTTTCCGATGGTGAACAGGGGCCGCCCGCCCTGTTTCTCCCCGGCCAGGACCGCCGCGGCGGCCAGGCCCACCTGGTAGGCCAGCTCCCCGTCCAGTCCGGCGTTGACCACGCCGCGGATGCCGTCGGTCCCAAACAGTTTACCCATGTTTCGCAGCTCCTTTTTATAGAGTCAGTTGCTCCAGCCCGCTCCCGGCGGGCGGGGTGAGTCCCAGATGCTCGTAGGCCCTGGCGGTGACGCACCGGCCCCTGGGGGTGCGGGTGAGGAAGCCCATCTGCATCAGATAGGGCTCGTACACGTCCTCCAGGGTCACCGACTCCTCGTTGATGGTGGCGGCCAGGGTGTCCAGCC
>CANRBW010000166.1 GCA_947628975.1 uncultured Oscillospiraceae bacterium
TGGACGGCCTCGCTGCGGGCGCTCTCCTCCGCGTCGGTGTAGAGGGCGCTCACGTCCGCCAGGGCGTCGTCTGCCTGGATGGAGATGGAGTGGACGCGCATGTCGTCCCGCTCCCGGTTGGACGCGTCGAACACGAAGGGCACCCCGTCCCGCTCAGCGCTGGCCCTGATGGTGGAATAGCCGTTGTCGCCCTCTCCATAAAAGCTGTCGCTGTAGAGGCTGTCGCCATAATAGTCCGTGCGCTCCCTCGTCTCCGGGGCCTGGTCATAAAGAGCCTCCGCCGCGGCCAGCTGGTCGGCGTATATATCCTTCAGCTCCGCCGCGTCCTCCTCATTGCCCCCGCACTGCTCCACAAGGCTCTCCCAGTCCCCGACACTCCGGCGCAGGCGCAGGACGATCTGCTCCAGGTCCTCCCTGGTGTGCACGGAGGAGTACTGATACATCTCCGTCTGGCCCAGGACAGCCTGGGCTGTCCGCCTGGCCAGGTCGGCGGTTATCTCCATGGGCCGGACCTGGAGCCGGACCGCCCGCTCCAGCACCCGCTGGGCGGCCTCGTCCCATTCCCGCTCGCCCCGCCTGGCGTCCCGCAGCGCCTCCAGGGTCAGCTTCAGCTCCACCTGGAGGGCGGCGGTGAGGGCCCCCGTCTCCGGGCGCGCCTCCCCCTCCTGGGCCTCTTCCAGCAGGTCCAGGGGCACATAGGGATAGACCCCCTCGGTCTGACCGGCCCGGTCCAGGATCTCCTGGGCCAGGGCCTGGCTCAGCGCGCCAAAGGGAGTCAGCGGCGACCGGCCCTGGGCCAGCACCCCCATATATGGCTTTGTGACGGCGATGTTTTCCATGTCAAGTCAGTACCCGCGGCCTCAATAGCAGCCGTTGTGCATCAGCACGATCTGGTTCACCGCCACGGCGGCCTGGTTGCTGTCCATGGCGGGGCCCACATACCGGACGATCCGCACCCCCGCTAGGTTCCAGACCCGCTGGGGGGTGCCGTAGCTGTCATAAAGGGTGATGGCCCCGGCCAGGGGCACGTCCATCCCCAGGTTCACCATGGTCATCAGGATGGAGGCGCCGTCGGCATTGGTCACCACCCCCTGGGACAGGACCAGCTGCATCGGCTTGGTTCCCTTGAAGAAATAGCGGGGGTAGTTGGCCCCCCCTTCGTTATACACGTCGTAGTCCAGATCCATCCCCAGGCCCTCCACGTGCATGAACTCGCCGGTGAGGAGGGCGGGGGCGCCGATCAGAAACACGTCGAAATAGGCGCCGGACAGGATAGCCATGGCGTTCCCCCCTTAGGCCCGGGACGCGGGCGCTCCGCCCGCGTCGGGATTGGTGGCGCGCGTGACGCCCACCACCGCGAAGGTCACGTCCTCCATGAGCACCTCGCTGCGGGTGGCGTCCATGGGGGACAGGTCGTAGCCGATGGGCAGGGCCCCCTTCAGGGTCCAGGTGACCAGCGGGACCCGCTTGTGGTCCACGGCGATCACGTCCAGGTCCCGGCGGAGGTTCACCCCCGTGGGCCCGGTGAAGTCCCCGGCGGAGGCGGAGAGGATCCAGTCCATGAAGTCGTTGTCCCCCACCACTCCCCGGCTCAGGGTCACCGGGGCGTACCGGGTGAAGACGGGGACGTAGTCCTTGACCCCCCGGATGTCATTGCCGGAGCGGGCCTGGATGGTCTCCACCTGCATCTTGATGCCCGACATTCTGGTAAAGGCGGCCACGGCGCGCTCGCTCCCCGCCGGCCGGATCTCGAACTGATAGGATACCGCGGGCGAAAAGCGCCCCTCCACGTTGCCTCACCTGCCCTGTCTAACGGAATGGGATGGACTCGCGGGTGTCCCCGCTGAGCTTCTTGTTGATGGCCGAGACCTCCTGGCACCAGCGCCTGCGCTCCCAGTGGTTCAGCTCCATCAGGTCCTCGTTGGACCAGTGGAGGTAGTAGGCCAGAAAGGCCATCTCCTGGTAAAGCCTATCCTGTGGGTAGAGCGGCATCCCCTGGGCCAACGTCCCGGCGCGGGGCCGCTCGCTGCTCCTGGGGATGTCCCGCCAGGTCCAGCCCTCCGCCCGCTCCCAGGCGGGAGGGATCCGGAGGATGGGAAGCCAGTCGTTCTCCGGCCCGGCCCACTCTACCCCAGCAAAAAATCCAGCGGCACCTCCACCTGCTGGCCGCAGTGGGGGCAGGTGAACTGGTAGTGGGGCATCTCCGACATATTGATCCGCTGGTACATATCCTGGAGGTAGGCCAGGTCCATGGTGAACAGCCCCTCGATGACCCGGGTGTTGATGGCCCGCAGGGTGCCCAGCTTGGTGATCACCCGGCTGAGAAGGATGATGGTGAGATAGCCGGAGTTCTGCTGGACCTTGGGGTCCCGCAGCGGCAAGATCTCGTCCGCCGCCGAGGCCAGACGCATCACGCCCTTCTTGTGGATGTCGCCGTTCTGGTCCACATAGCCCCTGGGGAGTTCGAACTCAAATTCGGTCTGCACGGTCCGCACCTCCTGGTGGGATGGGGCGGACGGCCCCTGACGGGGGTCACGCCGCCCGTATATGGCCTCTCACAGCCCAGCGGCCGGGGCGGCCGTGGGCTGTGAGAGGAAAGTCCTTGTGATTAGATTTCAGAGGGAGTCCCCGCCGCGGGGCCGGGGATGTGCTCCATGCCCTCGTGGGCGAACTCCACCGAGTGGATGGCCACCTCGCCGCCCAGACCGTTCAGGTCGGGCACGTTGTAGCCGGTGGGCCAGGCGTTGATGAGCACCCACTGGGGCCCGTCGTTCCCGGCGTCGTCGATGAGGGTGATGGTGATGGTCTTGCGCTCCACCCCGGTGGGCCCGGCCTGGTTGGAGGGGGCCACGGAGTAGATCCAGGACAGGAAGTCGTCGTCATCGCTGACGCCCCAGCGCAGGGTCACGTTACCGAACTTGGTCAGGCCCGGCAGCTTCCGGGGGGTGTTCCGCAGGTCGTCGCCTTCGCGGTACTCGATGGCGTCGGTGGAAGAGCTCATACCGGAGACCTCGGAGAAACCGGCCCGGCTCAGGCCGTCCACGGTGACCCGATATCGAAATACTCTATAAGGGTATCCAATCGGCATAAATCGTCAATCCTTTCTGTATCAAGGTATCAAGATCGTTTGGGTTGCCGCGCGGCTTATTCGCCGGACTCGCTGGCAGTCTTCTGGGTGATGCGGAAGATCACGAACTCCGCGGGCTTCACCGGGGCGATGCCGATCTGGCAGATGAGCCGGCCGTTGTCGATGTCGTCCTGGGTCATGGTGGTGGGGCCGCACTCCACGAAGAAGGCCTCCTCCGGCGTGGTGCCCATCAGCGCGCCGTCCCGCCAGCAGGTGGCCAGGAAGGTGCTGATGGTCCGGGTCACCCTGGCCCAGAGGCTCTGGCTGTTGGGCTCGAAGACCACCCAGCTGGTGTTGGCCTTGATGGACTCCTCCACATAGATGAACAGCCGCCGGACGTTCAGGTACTTCCACAGGCCGTTGGAGCTGATGGTGCGGGCGCCCCACACCCGGATGCCCCGGCCGGTGAAGGCCCGGATCAGGTTCACGCCGATGGGGTTGAGGATGTCCTGCTCCCCTTCGTTGTAGGCGCAGCTCAGGCCGGTGCAGCCCCGGACCACCTCGTTGGCGGGCGCCTTGTGGACGCCCCGGTCGGTGTCGGTCCGGGCGTAGATCCCGGCGATAGCGCCGGAGGGCGGGAAGTAGGCGGAGCGGCGGGCCCCGGCGTCATACATCTCCAGCCAGGGGTGGTACATGGCCGCGTAGGTGGAGTCGTACATATCCCGGAAGTTGGCCACGTCGTTGGTCTTGCGCAGCTCCAGGGGCACGTCCAGGATGGCGAAGCAGCTCTTCTTGCTCTCGCAGAAGCCGATGAGGG
>CANRBW010000167.1 GCA_947628975.1 uncultured Oscillospiraceae bacterium
GGAGAGGCGCTGGACCTGACAGACCGGGAAGATCTCCCGCTCCAGCAGGGCCAGCACGTCCATCCGGTCGGCCAGGGTGCGGTCGAAGTCCTTGTAGGTGTAGCGGTTGTACTCCTCCTCCACCTGGTCATAGTCGGCGTAGGCGGCCTTCAGCGCGTCGGTCTGGGCCCGGATGGCGTCCACCTCTCTCTGGGCGGCGGACACCTGGGCGATCCGGTCGGCCACGCCGAACTTGCCCACCATGGCCGCCACCAGCAAAATGGCCGCCGCCAGGGGGATGGCCTTGACCGACTTGAGGTACTTCCGCTCCCGGAAGGCCAGGTTCAGCGTGGTCTTGGAGGCGACCGCCTTATTCTCCTTCTTCATCGCCGTCACCTCTTTTGCAGCGCGGCGCCCAGGGCCAGGAGGGAGGCGGGGGCCTGCCCCAGGTCGGGCAGCAGCTTGCTCCACCCCTCCACCGGCACGCTCAGCGTCTCCCGCAGGGTCTCCACCAGAGGGGCGATCTCCCCGCCCCCGCCCCAACAGCAGATCCACTCCACCGGCCGCTCCGCGTTGCTGTAATTGTAGTAGTTCACGGCCTTCAGGACCTCCAGGGCGATGTGGTTATAGATCTCCCGGCACCCCGGCAGGTCCTGGCAGTTCTCAAAGTTGCTCTCCCGATAGGTACAGGCCACATAGGGGGCCACGTTGAACTGGTCGGCGATCACCTGGTCCAGGGCGGCGCAGCCGAAGTCCAGGGTGCGGTCGGACTGGTGCAGGCCGTCCTGGAGCATATGGATGCTCACCGCCGCGTGGCCCAGGTCCAGCAAACAGGCGCTGCCCTGGGCGGCCTCCCCGGCGAAGCGGCGGAACAGATTGGTGTAGGCGATCTCCTCCGGCACCGCCACCCGCAGGTGGAGCCCGGCCCGGCGGAGCATATCGTCATAGGCCCGCACCGTCTCCTTGGCCACGGCGGCGGCCATCAGGTCCAGCTTGGTCCCCTCCTCCATTTGGCCCAGCACCGCGTAGTCGTAGTAGTACTTGTCCTTCTCCTGGGTGATGAAGTCCCGGAACTCGTAGGAGAGGTTCACCTTCAGCTGGCTGTGGGTCATGGCGGGCACGTCGAAGCGGCGGCAGAAGCACTCGTTGGTATGCAGGGCCAGGGAGACGTGCCCCCCCGGCAGATGGCTGCTCTTCCGCAGGGTCTTGAGAAACTCGCTCATGGCGGCGGCGGAGACCACCCGCCCCTCCCGCACCAGGCCCTCCGGCAGGGGCTCGTTCACCGACTTTCGGATCTGCTTGCCGTCCCACAGCACCATATGGACGGCCCGGTTGCCAATATCGACGCCCAGCTGCGCTTGGGCCATAGGGATCCCTCCTCGCTTCTCGCTCTCTCGCGCTCAAAACAGCCCCAGGTACCACCCCAGGACCTCCTGTCCGAACAACAGCGTGGGCCACGCCGCCAGGGCGATGGCCGGGCCGAAGGGGAACTCCTTCCCCCGTCCCGCGCCGGTGACCGCCGCCAGCGCCAGCCCCAGGACGCAGGCCGTGATCAACAGCAGCAGCCCCACCCCCGGGCCGGTGTACAGCCCCAGCAGGGCCAGCAGCTTGATGTCTCCGCCGCCCATGGTCTCCCGGCCCAGCACCCGGTCGGCGACCAGCACCACCGCCAGCACGCCGCCCCCCAGGGCCGCGGCCCCGGCAAAGCCCCGGACCGCCTGGGCCAGCGGGTCCGCCTCCGCCGCCAGCGCCCCGGCCCAGGCCGCCGCGGCCAGCGCCATGGGCCCGCCGGGCAGCTCCATGGTCAGCAGGTCCACCGCGCCCAGATAGACCAGCGCGCCCGCCAGCACCAGCAGGGCCGCCGTCCGCGCCGTCAGGCCGAAGCGCCACACCACCGACAGAAACACGCCCCCGCACAGGCACTCCGCCGCCAGACAGCCCGCCCCGATCCTGGCCCCGCAGAAGCGGCACCGCCCCCGCAGCCACAGCCAGCTCGCCACCGGGACCAGGTCCCGGACCCCCAGGACGTGGCCGCACCGCTGGCAGTGGGAGCGGCCCCGCCAGGGGCTCTCCCCCCGCCCCCGCCGGTCCGCGGCGCAGAGCAGGAAGCTCCCCAGACAGGCCCCCAGGGCGAAGGCCAGAAACAGGATATAGCCGGTGAGAAACGGACCGAAATAGGTAGGCATAGGCATGGCTCCTACGGTTTTCCCCCCGCCGGGGAGTTTCCCCAAAGCAGGGGAAAAGGGTCAGAGTGTCCTCTGGCCCCTTTCCCCCGCCGGGGGGCGCGAAGCGCCCCCCGTGGGAGAAGTAATTGAGTGGGAATTACTCGCCGACCTGGACACAACCGCTGGTATCATTCTCGTCAGAAGGACCAATGTCCTCGCTGCTGCCATCAGTCAGGACGATGTTCTTGTTCTCGTCAACCTCATAGTGGTACTTCTTGGGCCCAGTCTCCCCTTCATCCAGGTACTTCACCATAGCGGCTACCTGAGCGGCACGGAGGTTGGCCTCCTTCACGCTCTCATGGGCCTTGCTCAGCTGGCTGGTGAAGATGGGCACCGCGACGGCCACCAGGATGGCCAGGATGGCGATGACCACCAGCAGCTCGGCCAGGGTAAAGCCCTTCTTGTTCTTGACCTTGTTCTTCATCGTTTCTTCCTCCTTGAATTTGATTTTTATTCCAACGCGGAGAGGTCTGCCCCGCGATTGAAACCGGATCAACCCACCATGGTCTCCATGGAGAACATGGGGATATAGATGGCCAGGACGATGAAGCCCACCAGCACCCCCAGGAAAATGGTCATCATGGGCTCCAGCATGGACACCGCCTTGGTGGAGGCGGCCTCCGCCTCCTCGTCGTAGTAGGTGCCGATCACGTCCATGGTCTGCTCCAGCTCGCCGGTCTCCTCCCCCACGTTGACCATCTCCAACAGCATGGGGGGTAGATAGGGGTTGTCCGCCAGGGCCTTCCCCAGCCGCTGGCCGGACTCCAGCTCCACCACCGCCTCGCTCAGCGTCTTGCCGATGGCCGCGTTGTCCATGATCTTGGCGATGATGGTGACCACCTGGGTGATGGGCAGGCCCGCGGTGAGCAGGACGCACAGGGTGTTGGCGAACTGGCTGGCGGCGTTCATGGTGCCCACCTTGCCCACCACCGGGATCTTCAGGCTCAGCCGCCCGATGGTCAGCGCCCCCTGGGGGGTCTTGCGGTAGACCTTGTAGCCGATGACGATCGCCGCCAGACCGGCGATGAGGTAGGGCCAGCCGTGGACAAAAAAGTCGGAGATCGCCATGAGGATCCGGGTGGGCGTGGGCAGGTCCGCGCCCATCCCCTCAAAGGTCAGCACCATGGTGGGCACCAGCTTCACCATCACGATACCCACCACCACGAAGGACATGATGAGCAGGATGATGGGGTAGGTCATGGCGCTCTTGACCTTCCGCTTCACCCGGTTGGCCTTCTCGTAGTAGGTCTTCAACCGCTGGAAGCAGGTCTCCAGCGCGCCGGACTCCTCCCCCGCCCGCACCGTCTCGATAAAGGTGGTGGGGATCTTCTGGCCGTTCTTCTCCAGGCTCTGGGCCAGGGAGTACCCCGCCGACACGTCCGCGGCGCAGGCGGTGAGGATGCGCTTCATCAGCTTGTCGCTGGTCTGCTGGGCGATCAGCTCCACCACCCGGCCCATGGGCAACCCCGCCCGGATCATGATGGCGAACTGGCTGGCGGTGAGGCTCAGGACCTTCTCGCTGACCCACAACGGCTCGTTGAGGTCCACGTGGACGCCCGGCACTTGAACTTTCTTATTTTAGTGATATAAGTGATTATGTCTTTGCTAAATGGAATATAAGTGCTTATCAT
>CANRBW010000168.1 GCA_947628975.1 uncultured Oscillospiraceae bacterium
GGTCCGCTCCGGGGCGGTGGACGTGGTGGTGGTGGACTCGGTGGCCGCCCTGGTCCCCCGGGCGGAGATCGAGGGCGACATGGGCGACAGCCACGTGGGTCTGCTGGCCCGGCTGATGAGCCAGGCCCTGCGGAAGCTCACCGGCTCCATCGCCAAGACCAACTGCATCGTCATCTTCATCAACCAGCTCCGGGAGAAGGTGGGGGTGGTCTACGGCAACCCCGAGGTCACCACCGGCGGCCGCGCCCTGAAGTTCTACTCCTCCGTCCGCATCGACGTGCGCAAGGCGGAGAGCATCAAGATCTCCGGCGAGGTGGTTGGCAACCACACCCGCGCCAAGGTGGTCAAGAACAAGGTGGCGCCCCCCTTCAAGCAGGCGGAGTTCGACATCATGTACGGCGAGGGCATCTCCAAGGTGGGGGAGATCCTGGACCTGGCCGTCCAGCTGGACCTGGTGCAGAAGTCCGGCTCCTGGTTCGCCATGGGGGAAAACCGCATCGGCCAGGGGCGGGACGCCGCCAAGCAGTACCTCAAGGACCACCCGGAGGAGTGCGACGCCCTGGAGACGGAGATCCGCAAGAACGCCTTCAAGCTGATGAGCGCCCAGGAGAAGGTGGCCGCCAAGGCCGCCGGGCGGGCCGTGGACGTCTCCGCCGACGACTTCACCGACGGCGAGCTGTGAGATGCGTATCCTCTCCCTCGTCCCCTCCCAGCGGGTCCAGGGCCGGTGGCTCCTGACCCTGGAGGACGGCGCCAAGCTGAAACTCACCGACCGGGAGATGGTGGACTTCTCCCTCTACCAGGGCCAGGAGGTGCCCGCCGCCGTCCTGGACCAGCTCCGGGAGGCCGCCGCCGCCTCCCAGGCCCGCCGCCGGGCGGCCAACATCCTCTCCGCCCGCCCCCTGAGCCGCGCCGAGCTGGAAAAGCGCCTGGTCCAGAAGGGGGAGGCCCCCGCCCACGCCGCCGCCGCCTGTGACGAGCTGGAGCGGCTGGGCTATCTGGACGACGGCCAGTACGCCCGGACCCTGGCCCAGTATTACGCCCGCCGGGGCTACGGCCCCCGGAAGATCCGGGACGAGCTCTACCGCCGGGGGGTGCCCAGGGAACTCTGGGACCAGGCCCTGGAGGACCTGGAGGAGGACGGGGCGGCCATCGACCGCTTTGTGGCCTCCCGCCTGGGGCGGATCGAGCACCCCGACCGGGCCGACGTGAAGCGGGTCAGCGACGCCCTGGCCCGCCGGGGCTACAGCTGGAGCCAGATCTCCGCCGCCCTGTCCCGCTACGCCGACGCCCTGGAGGAGCAGGACTGAGCCCCGCACCCTTCCGCAGCAAGGAGTGGTCCCTGTGAAAATCGCCTTTCTCTCCCTTGGCTGTGCCAAGAACCTTGTGAATACTGAGCAGATGATTGCCCTCTGCCAGGCGGAGGGCTGGACGGTGACCGCCAACCCCGACGGGGCGGACGTGGCGGTGCTCAACACCTGCGGCTTTATCGAAAGCGCCAAGAGCGAGGCCATCGACCACATTCTCTCCCTGGCCCATCTGAAGGAGGAGGGGCGGCTGGGCAAACTGCTGGTGGCGGGGTGCCTCAGCCAGCGGTATCAGCTGGAGATGCTGGAGGAGCTGCCGGAGATCGACGGGCTGTTGGGCACCGGGAGCTACACTGACGTGGTGGAGGCGGTCCGGGCCATGGAGGCGGGGGACTGCCCCACCTTCTTCGGGGACATCCACCACACCGTGGAGGACGGCCCCCGGCTGGTGACCCGGCCGGCCTACTCCGCCTATCTGAAGATCGCCGAGGGGTGCGACAACCACTGCGCCTACTGCGTCATCCCCTCCCTCCGGGGGCGGTACCGCTCCCGGCCCATGGACTCCCTGCTGGCCGAGGCCAGGGCCCTGGCGGAGCAGGGGACGGTGGAGCTCATCGTGGTGGCCCAGGACATCACCCGCTACGGCCTGGACCTGGACGGCACGCGGCAGCTGCCCCAGCTGTTGACCGAGTTATGTAAGCTCCCCTTCCACTGGATCCGCCTCCACTACCTCTACCCCGACGAGTTCACCGACCAGCTCATCGACGTCATCGCCCGGGAGCCCAAGATCGTCAAGTATCTGGACATCCCCATCCAGCACATCAACGACGGCATCCTCCGCCGCATGAACCGCCGGGGCACCAAGGCGGAGATCCTGGCCCTTTTCGCCAAACTCCGGGCCCGCGTCCCCGGCCTGGTGCTCCGCACCAGCCTCATCGCCGGCCTCCCCGGGGAGGGGGAGGCGGAGTTCGAGGAGCTGTGCGCCTTCCTCCGCCAGGCCAAGCTGGAGCGGGCGGGGATCTTCCCCTTCTCCCCGGAGGAGGGCACTCCCGCCTATGCCATGACCGACCGGGTGGACCCGGAGACCGCCCAGCGCCGGGTGGAATTGCTGGTGGACTTGCAAAGCAGGGTCATGGACGTGTATAATGAGAGCAGGCTGGGCACGGTGATGGAGGTCCTGTGCGAGGGCTACGACCCCGCCCAGGGCTGTTACGCGGGCCGCAGCTACGCCGACTCGGTGGAGGTGGACAGCCACGTCTGGTTCACCGCCGGAGCGCCGGTCCCCGCCGGCGCCTTCGTGAACGTCCGGGTGACCGGCGCGGAAAACGGCGACCTCGTCGGAGAAATGGAGGAGTGAGCATGAACCTTCCCAACAGGCTGACCCTGCTCCGGGTGCTGTTGATCCCGGTGTTCCTGGTCCTGCTCTACCTGGAGTTCCCCTTCCATATGTATCTGGCCCTGGCGGTCTTCGTGGTGGCCTGTCTCACCGACCTGGCCGACGGCCTCATCGCCCGCCGCCGCCATCTGGTTACCAACTTCGGCAAGTTCCTGGACCCCCTGGCCGACAAGCTCCTGGTCATGGCGGCCCTGCTCTGGCTGGTGGAGGTCCGGCGGATGGCCTCGTGGTGTATGCTCCTGGTGGTGGCCAGGGAGTTCGCCGTCACCGCCCTGCGGCTGGTGGCCGCGGACGGAGGCCGGGTCATCGCCGCGGCCTGGTCGGGGAAGGTGAAGACCGCCTCCACCATGGTGTGCCTCTGCGTCATGCTGGCCACGCCGGAGCTCCCCCTCTCCCCCCAGGAGAGCCGCGCCATCGACACCCTCTGTGTCACCGTCATCGTCCTCACCACCGTCTACTCCGGCCTGGAGTACTTCTTCAAAAACCGCGACGTCCTGGTCGACGGCGAGCTGTGACCCCCCGCGCCACCCCCGCATGAGACCCGACAGCGCAGCAGCGCAACACAAAGGCCCCCACGCCGCGCGGCGTGGGGGCCTTTGTACTTGTCTGGCAGGGCGCGGGGCCGCCGCTCCGGCGCTCCGGGGGACGGGCGCTCCGGCGGGCGCCGACACCCGGTCCGGGGTCAGGGGACGAGCAGGGACAGGGCGTTCCGGCTCGCCGGGGCGGCCACCGGCTCCCCCTGGTCCAACGTCAGGGCCAGGGTCAGGGCGGCGGACTCGCCCCCGCTGTCCCAGTGGGCCTCCAGCCGGGGGGTGGGCTCCTCCGCCGGGTCGCTCCCCAGGTCCAGGTCCAGGCAGAGCCCGTCGCTCTCCACCGCCACCGCCCGGAGGCACCCGTCCCCGGCGAGGGAGAACCGGGCGGTCAGCGTCCGGCCGAACAGGTCCTGGGGCAGGCCCAGGTCCCGGCACAGGTCCCGGACCTTTTGGGGGTCGCTCTGGGTGAAGCGGAGGACCCACTCCCCCGCCTCCCGCCGGACCTCCTTCTCCCCCTGGGCCAGGAAGGCCCCCAGGGTCTCCCGCTCGGCCTGGGTGGCCCCCAGGGTCTGGACC
>CANRBW010000169.1 GCA_947628975.1 uncultured Oscillospiraceae bacterium
CTTCGCCCTGACCATGACCTATGACAGCCTGGCCCACCGGGCCAACGTCCGGCAGGAGGGCGGCCTGGCCCTGGACGGGCAGTTCGCCGTGAGCTATAAGCGGGTGGCGGACGCGGCCGGAAACGCCGTCGCCGAGGACGATGCCGAGACTTTCCGGGCCGCCGGGACCTATGAGATCTGGGTAAGGTTGACAGACGAGCCCCGGAACTTTATGTTCGCCGGGGAGGAGCCGGAGACGCGGGCGCTGTGCCTGGGCACGGTCACGGTGGCGTCCTACGGGGTGCGGGTCACCTGGCAGAATTTGACCTTTGTCTACCACGGCCACAGGATGCACCCCACCGTGCGGGTGGAGAACCCCTTCCTGGCCGACGAGCAACCGGACGAGGCGGAGAAGCAGGGCTTCCTGGCCGACCCCTCCACCTTCCACGCGGACCTGATGGCCTACGCGGTCACCGACTCCGCCGACGCGGGGGACTACCTGGTAGCGGTGACCCTCTACGGCCGGGAGGCGGGGAACTACACCGTCTCCGACCCCACCGCGGCGGTGGTCATCCAGCCCGCGCCGGTGGTCTTTACGGTGGGGAATAACGAATGGCTCTACCTGGAGGGGGGACAGGCCCGGAACGTGACCCTGGCCGCCGCCTGGGGCGAGGTGATCAACGCCCCGGACACCGCGCTGGGCGACCGCTATCCCGCCGTGGGCACCCCCATCCCCCTGGCGGACCTGGGCCTGACCGCCGGGGACGTCCAGTACCGCCTGGCGGACGGGACGGCGGTGGCCGCCCCCGCCGAGGTGGGCACCTATCAGGTGTGGGTGCGCATCCCCAACCCCAACTACCGCCACGCCGCCGGTGCGGACGGCGGCTTCCACAACGTGGGGGTGCTCCGCATCGCCGAAAACGACCACCCCAAGACCTACGCCGTCACCTTCGCCCCCGGCCGGGACGAGCAGGGGAAGCCCTTCGCCGGCGTCACGGTGCCGGAAGCGATGGAGGGCCTCATCCCCACCCAGGAGATCACTCTGCCCCCCGCGCCGGAGAACGCCCCGGCGGGGTACGTCTTCGCCGGCTGGAGCCGGAGCGGGGCGCTGTACCAGCCCAACGAGGCGTTCTATATGCCCTACGCCGACGTGACCTTTGAGGCCCAGTGGACCAGGGAGGTCTTCAACATCGCCGGCGTGGTGCTGGACGACGCGGAGACCCCCATCCCCTACGTCAGCGTGGCGCTGATGATGGGGGAGTATCAGATGGGCCTGACCACCACCGACGAGAACGGGACCTTCCGCTTCGACGGGCTCATCCCCAACACCTATAACCTGGTGTTCACCTGGAACGGGGTGGTGAAGACCTACATGGTGGAGATCACCGACCAGAACATGGAGGGCGGGACCTACACCCTCCCCGGCTACCGGCTGAACACGGTGGTGGAGGTGGCGCCGGGGTCCGGCTCGGTGGTGGTGGACCTGGACCCCATCATCACCGACGAGGCGGCCGCGGAGCTCTACGATGACGACGAGCGGACGCTGGTGGAGGAGAACGGCGGCACGGTGGAGTTCTTGATGAAGGTGGAGGAGGCCAGCGCGGCCGAGGGCATGGCGGAAAAGCTCCAGGAGGTGCCGGTGGCCGCGGACAACATCGGCATGGTGCTGGATATGAGCCTCACCAAGACGGTGACCAAGGCAAGCGCCGACGGGTCGGCGGCGGAGTCCACCGTCACGCCCATCGGGGACGCCAAGGTGCTCATCGCCAACCTGATCTACCTGCCCGCGGAGCTCCAGGGCAAGGGC
The DNA here is from genome assembly GCA_947628975.1 of uncultured Oscillospiraceae bacterium. Taxonomy (GTDB): domain Bacteria; phylum Bacillota; class Clostridia; order Oscillospirales; family Oscillospiraceae; genus MGBC124762. The sequence goes on from CANRBW010000169.1 coordinate 1,787, forward strand.
GGCTACACCGTCTACCGCTTCCATGACCAGGACGGGGACGGGGTGGAGGAGGTGCAGACCATCACCACCCACGCCAATGAAGACGGCGAGCGGGTGGAGATGGTGAAGGACGGCGCGGCCATATTGGTCTACGCCCGGTACTACTCCACCTATGTGCTGACCTGGCACGCCTCCTCCGCCGTCTCCACCCGCTATTCCATCGTCGCCACCGCCGGTCCGGGGGGCCGGATTGACCCCGGCGGCCGGGTGAGCGTCCGGAAGCAGGGGGACCAGAGCTTTGCCATCGCCCCCGATCCGGGCTATGAGGTGGCGGACGTGCTGGTGGACGGCCAGAGCGTGGGCGCGGTGACGGCGTACACCTTTGAGAAGGTCACCAGGGACCACACCATCGCCGTCACCTTCCAAGCGGGCGGCGACGCCGCTCCCTGTCCCAGGGACGACACCTGCCCCATCGCCAGATTCGCCGACGCCACCCCCGCGGCGTGGTATCACGACGGCGTCCACTACTGCGTGGAGCGGGGGTTGATGGTGGGCACCGCCCCGGCCGCCTTCGCCCCCGACCTGCCCACCAGCCGGGCCATGGTCGCCACCATCCTGTGGCGGGAGGCGGGCTGTCCCGCGGCGGACGGCCCCCTGCTCTATGACGACGTGGAGCCGGAGGCGTGGTACACCGAGGCGGTCCGCTGGGCCACCGCGGCGGGCGTGGCCCAGGGCTACGGCAACGGCAGCTTCGGCCCCCACGACCCCATCACCCGGGAGCAGTTGGCCGCCGTGCTCTGGCGGTACGCCAAGGCCAGGGGCTGGCGCGTGGCCGTGGATGAGACCGCCGACAGTTTGAGCTATCCGGACTTTGACCAGGCCGGGGCGTGGGCTGTCCCCGCCCTCCGGTGGGCCGTCGGGCGCGGCGTCATCCGGGGGGAGGGCGACCTCCTCGACCCGCGGGGCCAGGCGACCCGTGCCCAGGCGGCCGCCATGTTCCAGCGGCTCTTCGCAACGCCTGAATCCTGACCCCATCCTGCCCATGCCCGCCCCCGCCCGGAGGATCCGGCGCGGGGGCGGATTGGGCAGGATGCCCCATAGGGGGGAGAGATCCGCCGGGGGGATGGTGGATCTGACGAAATGGGAAAAACCGCTTGACAGGGGGCGGCGTGGGTGGTATAATCCTACTAAACCAATGGGTTTGGTTGGAATATCCAAGAGAGAAAGGAGGCGGCCGGGATGGGGAACTTGTTCCTGGCTCTGTTGCGGAGCAATTTTCGATGTGGACGAATGCTGTCCTCCCGGGCTGTCTCTATGGCCGGGCGCTTTGGCGCGCCCGCGGGACGCCGTCTGCCGCGCTGAGCGGGAGACGGGGCGGTCCAGGCCACACGCAGTCCGGGAGCGGAGACGCTGTCCCGGATTTTTTATTGTCACAAAGACAGGAAAGGGGTATTTTACCATGAGTAATTATAAGTTCGAGACCCTCCAGCTCCACGTGGGTCAGGAGCAGGCCGACCCCGCCACCGACGCGCGGGCGGTGCCCATCTACGCCACCACCAGCTATGTCTTCCACAACTCCGCCCACGCCGCCGCCCGCTTCGGCCTGGCCGACGCGGGGAACATCTACGGCCGGCTCACCAACTCCACCCAGGACGTGCTGGAGAAGCGTGTGGCGGCGCTGGAGGGGGGCGTTGCCGGTCTGGCGGTGGCCTCCGGCGCGGCGGCCATCACCTACACCGTCCAGGCCCTGGCCCAGCGGGGGGACCACATCGTGGCCCAGAAGACCATCTACGGCGGGAGCTATAACCTGCTGGCCCACACCCTGCCCCAGTTCGGGGTGGAGACCACCTTTGTGGACGTCCACGACCTGGCCCAGGTGGAGGGGGCCATCCGGCCCAACACCAAGGCCGTCTACATCGAGACCCTGGGCAACCCCAACTCCGACATCCCCGACATCGACGCCGTCGCCGCCATCGCCCACCGCCACGGCCTGCCCCTGGTGATCGACAACACCTTCGGCACCCCCTACCTGATC
>CANRBW010000170.1 GCA_947628975.1 uncultured Oscillospiraceae bacterium
GGTCCCCTCCTCCAGGATGCGGTTGTCGTCCACCACCAGGATCCGGGAGGCGGAGCGGATGGTGGACAGCCTGTGGCCGATGATGAGGGTGGTCCTCCCCTGGGAGAGCTGGTCAAAGGCGGCCTGAATGGCCATCTCGGTGACGCTGTCCAGGGCGGAGGTGGCCTCGTCCAGGATGAGGATGGGCGGGTCCTTGAGGAAGATACGGGCGATGGACACCCGCTGTTTCTGCCCGCCGGAGAGCATGATCCCCCGCTCCCCCACATAGGTGTCGAAACCGTCCGGCATGGCCAGGATGTCGTCCAGGATCTCCGCCCGGCGGGCCGCCTCCCGGACCTCCTCCATCGTGGCCCCCGGCCGGCCGTAGGCGATGTTCTCGAACACCGTCCCGGCGAAGAGGAACACGTCCTGCTGGACGATGCCCACCGCCTTGCGCAGGGAGTGCTGGGTCACCTCCCGCACGTCCTTGCCGTCGATCCGGATGGCGCCCTCGGTCACGTCGTAGAACCGGGGGATGAGCTGGCACAGGGTGGACTTCCCGCCCCCGGAGGGCCCCACCACCGCCACCGTCTGGCCGTGGGGGATGGTCAGGTCGATGTGGCTGAGCACGTCCCGCCTGTCCCCCTCGTAGCGGAAGGACACGTCCCGGATCTCGATGTCCCCGGTCACCTCTCCCAGGTCCTGGGCGCCGGGGGCGTCCCGCACCTCCGGCTGGGTCCGCATCAGCTCCAGGAAGCGGGAAAACCCCGCCATGCCGTTGAGGAACTGCTCCACAAAGGCGGAGAGCTTCCGGATGGGGGTGACGAAGGTGGTCACATACAGCGAGAAGGTCACCAGGTCCACATAGTCCATCCTGCCCCCCATGATCAGCGCGCCCCCGGCGGTGATGACCAGCACCGGCAGGATCCCCATGGTGAACTCCAGCCCGCCCATGTAAAAGCCCATGTTCCGGTGGTGGCTCCGCTTGGCCTGGCGGAACCTGTCGTTGGAGAGGGCGAACTTCCGGATCTCCGCCTCCTCGTTGGCGAAGGCCTTGGCCGTCCGCATCCCGGACAGGGAGGACTCCAGCTCCGCGTTGATCCCCGCCATGGTCTGCTTCACCTGCTTGGACGAGCGGACCATCCGGGAGCGCATGACAGTGGTGTACACCGCGAACAGCGGCACCGCCGCGAAGACCACCAGGGCCAGCTCCCACCGGATGGTCAGCATCACGCAGAAGGCCCCGATCAGGGTGACGCAGGAGATGAACAAGTCCTCCGGCCCGTGGTGGGCCAGCTCCGAGATCTCAAAGAGGTCGCTGGTCACCCGGCTCATCAGCTGGCCGGTGCGGTTTTTGTCGTAGAAGGAGAAGGAGAGGGTCTGGAGGTGGGCGAACAGGTCCTCCCGGATGTCCGCCTCGATCCGCACCCCCATCATGTGGCCCCAGTAGGTGACCACGAAGTACATACACCCCTTCAGCACATAGGCCGCCGCCACAATGGCCATCACCGTGAAGAAGACGGCGAACATCCCCTGGGGCAGCAACTTCTGCATGGACAGCCTGGAGGCGTAGGGGAAGGCCAGGTCCACCCCGCACACCCCCAGGGCGCACAGCATATCCAGCGCGAACAGCCTCCAGTGGGGCCTGTAATAGGAGGCGAACACCCGCAGCGCGCCCCGCTCCCTCGCCGGTTTCCCGTCCATCGCCCTCTCCCCCTCTCTCTCTTGTGAAGACACCAGCCACGCCGCCTATTATACCCTGCCGAGGCAATTCTGGCAAGGGGAAGTAACGCGCTGTTCTCTGCTGTGCGGTCGCAGGACTAGGCGCTGTACTCTGCTGTCTCAGACAGGGGCGGGTGGGCTTTTGGCTTCCAGCAACGATCCTGCGATAACCTTGCGGGGATAGGCGGTGTCGTCTGCTGTCTCTTGCGTGGATAGGCGCTGTACATCTGCTGTATCTAGCAAGGCTAGGCGCTGAGGTCAGCTGTCTCTGACAGGGGCGGGTGGGATTATGGCTTCCAGCGGATTGCTTTTTGTCGTTTCAATCGTTTTGCCCACCCTGGGCAAAAGGTCGCGCCTGCCCGGCGCGGGGGCCAAACCCATTTTCTTTTTCTTTGCGAAGAAAAAGAAAACGGTTTTGGATGCCAAAAGAAAAAGAATGGGGCTAGGGTCGTTCCCGCCTACGCTAACAGGTCGGCGGCCCGGAGTGTCGCACTGGCACAGCAGGTTGCCGCCCCCAGGGCGGCACAATGTGATACGGTGATGAACGCACTACTCTTTTAACAATCGCCGCGGCCGCCTCTTGAGGGCTTGGTTGGCAGCGCGTAAAAGACCCGGCGAGGACCCGCGCCGTTCTGCGGCTGACGCCCCCCAGGCCCGCAACCACCTAGCCCACCTCCCGCCCAAACGCTCAGAGGCGGCCACGGCGGATGTTAGAAGAGTAGAGCGTGCGTCAAAGTTCTGCGTCGTGCCGCCGGGGGCGGCAACCTGCTGGCGCAGTCCTGTCCTCCGGGCCGCCGAGCTGTTAGCGTAGGCGGGAACGAGTCCAAGCCCCATTCTTTTTCTTTTGGCATCCAAAACCGTTTTCTTTTTCTTCGCAAAGAAAAAGAAAATGGGTTTGGCCCCCGCGCCGGGGAGGCGCGACCCTTGTCCGGTTCGGACAAAATGCCGAAAACGACAAAAAGCAATTCGCTGGAAGCCATAATCCCACCCGCCCCTGGTAGATACAGCAGATGACAGCGCCTATCCTTGCAAGATTCAGCAGATGTACAGCGCCTAACCCCGCAAAGTGATCGCAGAGTCGTTGCTGGAAGCCAAAAGCCCACCCACCCCTGATTGAGACAGCAGATGACAGCGCCTAGTCTTGCAAAGTCCAGCAGACGCACACCGCCTAGTCCTGCAAGATTCAGCAGATGTACAGCGTCTAGTCCTGCACAGTCCAGCAGAGAACACCACCTAGCTCTGCAAAGTTATCGTAGAATCGTTGCTGGAAGCCGAACTCCCACCCGCCCCTGTTTGATACAGCAGATGACAGCGCCTATCCTTGCAAGATACAGCAAATGTACAGCGTCTAGTCCTGTGACGTTCAGCAGATGTACACCGCCTAGCCCCGCAGAGACAGCAGACGTACCCCGGGGGGGTTCTTTCCCCGGGGCTTGCCAAGGGGCGGGGATCGGGCTTATAATGGTCCTGATTTCCCAGAAAAGGAGTTTTGCCCATGAGACCCGATACCCAATGCGTCCACGCCGGCTACACCCCCGGCAACGGCGAGCCCCGGAACATCCCCATCGTCCAGTCCACCACCTTCCGCTACGAGAGCGGGGAGGCCATGGGCGCCCTCTTCGACCTGGAGGCGGAGGGCTACTTCTACACCCGCCTCCAGAACCCCACCAACGACCGGGTGGCCGCCAAGATCGCCGCCCTGGAGGGGGGCACGGCGGCCATGCTCACCTCCTCCGGCCAGGCCGCCAACTTCTACGCCATCTTCAACATCGCCTCCTGCGGCGACCACGTGGTGGCCTCCTCCGCCATCTACGGCGGCACCTTCAACCTCTTCGCCGTCACCATGGCCCGCATGGGCGTCCAGTTCACCTTTGTGGCCCCCGGCTGCTCCCCCGCGGAGCTGGACGCCGCCTTCCGCCCCAACACCAAGGCGGTCTTCGGGGAGTCGGTGGCCAACCCCGCCCTGTCGGTGCTGGACTTTGACAAGTTCGCCGCCGCCGCCCACGCCCACGGGGTGCCCCTCATCGTGGACAACACCTTCGCCACCCCCCTCCACTGCCGTCCCTTCGACTTCGGCGCGGACATCGTGACCCA
>CANRBW010000171.1 GCA_947628975.1 uncultured Oscillospiraceae bacterium
CCCGGCCGTTGCCCACCAGGCGGCAGTGCAGGGTGCCGCCCCGCCGGGAGGCCTGATAGGCCACGATCTCCCGCTTTTCCAGCACCCCGGACCAGTAGTCCGCGATCTGGCAGTGGGCCGAGCCGCACACCGGATCCTCCGGGATGGCGAGCTTGGGGCAAAAGCTCCGGGAGACGCAGTCGGTCTCCGCCCCATGGGCCGTGGCGTTCTGGATCCGCCCCGGAAGGCCCGTCAGCAGACGCTGGTCCGGCGCCATCTCCCGGACGACGCTCTCGTTCTCAAACACGCAGATCAGATCCAGCCCCAGCACCGCCCGGACGGGCCTCGCCCCGAAGGCCCGCGCCATGTCGTCGGTGACGGAAATCTCCCGGAGGGGGTAGGTGGGAAAGTCCATCTCGTACCGCTCGTCCTGGCGGACCACGGTCAGCGCGCCGCTTTTGGTCTGGAAGGTCACCTGGTCGGCGCCCTTTTCATAAAAGTTCAGGACGACGAAGGCGGAGGCCAGCGTGGCGTGGCCGCAGAGCTCCACCTCCGTGCCGGGGGTGAACCAGCGCAGACGGTAGCCCTCCGCCTCCTTGACGAGAAACGCCGTCTCCGAGAGGTTGTTCTCCCCCGCCACCCGCTTCATCCAGTCCTCCCCCGGCCAACTCTCCATGACGCACACAGCCGCGGGGTTGCCGCGAAAGACCTCGGTGGTAAACGCGTCCACAATGTATTGCCTCATCCAGCTCTCCCCCTCCGCGAGACCCGTTATTTTGCCTTTGTGTTATGATAGCACAAAACCGGAAAAGTCTCAACCCCGCGCGGGGATCGGGCCAAAGGTCAAAACTCCTTGCGGCCCACGACGGCGCGGGAGATGGGCCAGGAGGCCAGCATGGCCGCGACCCCCAGGGGCAGGAAAAGGAAAAACAGCCCGCTGTGGAAGTGGACGCCCCGCTCCTCCAGCGCGGAGGCGGCGGCCACCGCCGCGCCGCTGAGGGCGGCGATCGCGAGGATCAGCACCATCCGCCCCTTGGCGCTGCCAAAGCGGAAAAACACCGGCAGGACCACCGCGGTGTAGAGGAGATAGCCCCCGCCGAACACCAGAGCGTGGAGGAGCGCCTGGGCGCTGAACCGCTCCACGGCAACCTGCAAAACCGCCATGGCCCCGCCGACGCAGAGGGACAGCAGGTATCTGGCGTCCACCACGGTGCGCCGTCCCCTGGGCGCGGCGGCGGCGTAGTCCATCCAGTGGTTGGCCTCGTCGTAGGCGAAGAGGTTCATCACGTTGATGACGGAAAACAGGATCAGGCAAGGGCCGATGGAAAAGTTGGCGAACACCGCCAAAAGACACGCCCCCGCGAGAAAGAGCAGATAAAACCGCAGATTGACGCAAATGAGCGCCCAGTCACGCTTCAAAAATCCCCTCATGTCCTATCCCCCCTTGTGGTGAAGATCATGATGTCCTCCAGGGTACAGCGGTCCACGGCCAGGTCGGGGCAGCTTTCGCGCAAAGCGGCCCGGTCGGACACCAGCGCCTGACAGCCGTACTCCCCCGCCCGCTTCCCCACCAGGATGGCGGGGTCGATCCGCGCCAGCTCCGCCCTGGCGCAGGTCACCTTGCCGTACCGCTCCAGCAGCTCGTCCTTGGCCCCCTGGACGGTGAGGCGGCCCCGGTGGAGATAGACCACATAGTCGCAGAGCTTTTCCAGGTCGCTGGTGATGTGGCTGAAGATCAGAAGGGCGTGGTCCTCGTCGGAGACGAAGCGCAGAAACTCCTCCAAAATCTCGTCCCGCGCCACCGGGTCCAGCCCCGCGGTGGCCTCGTCCAGGACCAGGAGCCGGGGCCGGTGGGCCAGGGCGGCGGCGATGGTCAACTTCATCTTCATCCCCCGGGACAGGTCCTTGACCTTTCGGTCCCGTGGCAGGTCAAACCGCGCCAGGTAGTCCGTGAACAGCGCCCCGTCCCAGCCGGGAAAGAGGCCGGGGAGGAACCGCTCCACCTGCCCCACCCGCAGCGCGTCGGAGAAGGGGCACTCGTCGGGGACGTAGCCCACCTGCCCCAGGGCCTGGGGAGCGGGCCGGTCCAGCAGCCGCGCCTCCCCCGCCGTGGGCCGGGCGATCCCCAGCAGACACTTGATGAGGGTGGACTTCCCCGCCCCGTTCTCCCCGATCAGCCCCAGAATGGTCCCGCCGGGGAGGGCCAGGTCGATGGGGCCCAGGGTGAAGGGGCCGTAGTCCTTGATCATGCCTCTGGTCTCGATGGCGTATCCCATGGGTCACTCCTCCTCGTAAAGCAGTTCCAGGGCCTCCAGCACCTCCGCCCTGCTCACCCCCGCGGTCCGGGCGGCCTCCACCGCCCGGGCCAGGTGTTCCTCCACCTGTCGGCGGCCCTCCTCCCGGACCAGCTCCAGGTTTTTGGGGGCCACAAAACAGCCCTTGCCGGGGACGGTGGCGATGAAGCCCTCCCGCTCCAACTCCTCGTAGGCCCGTTTGGTGGTGATGACGCTCACCCGCAGGTCCCTGGCCAGCAGACGCAGAGAGGGCAGCGCCTCCCCCTCCCCCAGCGTCCCCTGGAGAATGTGGGCCTTCAGCTGGTCCTTGATCTGCTGGTAGATGGGGATCTCCCCCGTGTTGCGAATGAGAATGTCCACGCCGTCCCTCCGTCCATACTGTGATTATCGTATATATACAGTAAACCATCTTTTCGCCCCTGTCAAGGGGGAGGCGCAAAAAAAGATGCGGCCCAGGCTGGGCCGCGTCTTTTGTGGAAGAATCTGCCGAGATCAGGCCAGGTGGGCCCGGTGGAAGACCTTTTTGCCCTTTTTGATGGTCACCCCGTCCCCGGCCAGCAGGTCCTGGGGGATCATCATGGCGGTGTCGGACACCTTCTGGCCGTTGACCTCCACCCCGCCCTGCTCGATGAGCCGCCGGGCCTCCTTCTTGGAGGGGACCAGGCCGCACTGGAGCATCAGGTCCAGAAGGCCGATCACCCCGTCGGTGAGGCTTTCGGCCAAAATGGCGGTGGCGGGCATATTGGCACTGTCGCCACCGGTGGAGAACAGGGCCCGGGCGGCCTCCTGGGCCTTTTGGGCCTCGGCCTCCCCGTGGACCATTTTGGTGAGTTCAAAGGCCAGGATCTCCTTGGCCTGGTTGAGTTTGCTGCCCTCCCAGGCGGCCATGGCGTCGATCTGCTCCAGGGGGAGGAAGGTGAGCATCCGGACGCACTTCATCACGTCCGCGTCCCCCACGTTGCGCCAGTACTGGTAGAAGTCGTAGGGGCTGGTCTTGTTGGCGTCCAGCCAGACGGCGTTGCCGGCGGTCTTGCCCATCTTGTGGCCCTGGGAGTCGGTGAGGAGGGTGATGGTCATGGCGTAGGCGTCCTTGCCCAGCTTGCGGCGGATGAGCTCGGTGCCGCCCAGCATATTGGACCACTGGTCGTCCCCGCCGAACTGCATATTGCACCCCACCGTCTGGAACATATGGTAGAAGTCGTAGGACTGCATGATCATATAGTTGAACTCCAAAAAGCTCAGACCCTTTTCCATCCGCTGTTCATAGCACTTGGCCCGGAGCATATTGTTCACCGAGAAACAGGCCCCCACCTCCCGCAAAAGCTCCACATAGTTGAGCTTCAGCAGCCAGTCGGCGTTGTTGAGCATCATGGCCTGGTTGGGGCCGTCGCCAAACTCGATGAACCGCTCCATCTGGCGCTTGAAGCAGGCGGCGTTGTGGTCGATGTCCTCCTTGGTGAGCATCTTGCGCATATCGGTGCGGCCGGAGGGGTCGCCGATCATGGTGGTGCCCCC
>CANRBW010000172.1 GCA_947628975.1 uncultured Oscillospiraceae bacterium
GGCTGGTTCAAGTCCTACACCGTCGCCCCGGAGGACTTCGGCCTGGCCCGGTGCGCCAAGGCGGACCTGGAGGGGGTCTCCCCGGACCTGTTGGTGGGGGAGCGGAAGCTCTGCGGCATCCTCACCGAGCTGGGGGTGGAGGCGGAGACCGGCGCGCTGAGCTATGTGGTGGTGGGCCTGGGGGTCAACCTGACCCAGACCGGGGCGGACTTCGGCCCGGAGCTGGCGGACAAGGCGGTGTCCCTGGCCATGCTGGGGGCCCGCGTCCGCCGCGCCGACCTGGCCGGGGCGCTGATCCGGGAGCTGGACGCCATGAACGCCGCCTTCCCGGCGGGGCGGGAGGCGTATCTGGCGGACTACCGCCGCCACTGCGTCACCCTGGGCCGACAGGTCCGGCTGCTGGGGGGCGGGGAGGCGCGGACCGCCACCGCCCTGGATGTAGACGGGAATTTCGCCCTGCGGGTGCGCCTGGACAGCGGGGAGGAGGAGACGGTCTCCTCCGGCGAGGTGTCGGTCCGGGGCCTGCTGGGGCACCACTGAGAACGCGAACCCCTCCGGCCGGGGGCCGGAGGGGCCGGAACGCCCGCCGCGCTTACTTGCGGTCCTCGCCGGAGGGCTGGCGCTTCTTGTTCTCCGGGGCCTGCCGCTGGTCCCGGCTGCCGGGACAGCTCTGGCCGCGCTGGCCGGTGGGGTCCTGCTTTTTCTTCTGGTCCTGGTTCTGACCGGACATTGCTCTCACCTCGATTCCACACCGGTAGTATGCGCCGGAGGAGAAAAAATATCCCCGGGGAAAAATTTTCCCCCAAAGGGCTTGAATCCGGGCCGGGGGATGTGATATACTGCCTCTGTTGATTTACATAATACCGTCCCGAAAGAGGAGCGATGCGTCGTGAAATGCCCCTATTGCGCCAACCCCGAAAGCAAGGTGGTGGACTCCCGCCCCGCCGACGAGGGCGCCAGCATCCGCAGACGGCGGGAGTGCCTGGTGTGCCACAAGCGCTTCACTACCTACGAGACCATCGAGAGCGTCCCCCTGGTGGTCATCAAGAAGGACGAGTCCCGCCAGGCCTTTGACCGCAGCAAGCTCCTGGGCAGTATGCTCAAGGCCTGTGAGAAGCGCTCGGTCTCCCTGGGCACCCTGGAGGACATCGTGGGCGAGATCGAGCAGGCCCTCCAGAACGAGATGGAGCGGGAGGTCACCACCACCCAGATCGGCAACATGGTGATGGAAAAGCTCAAGGCGGTGGACGAGGTGGCCTACGTCCGCTTCGCCTCGGTCTACCGGCAGTTCAAGGACATCAACACCTTCATGCGGGAGCTGGGCAAGCTGTTGGACGAGAAGTGAACAGACCGCGGCGGGCGGGGCGACCTGTCCGCCGCTGTATATTTGGATGAATATACATAGAATTTTGAATAATATTCATTTCTTTGTGGACTATCACCATCCTGGCAGGAAACACGGAGAATATTTATGCGAAATATCCTCTTGCATTTTCCCGGCGGGAGTGGTACACTGTGGTCAAACCAAACCATATGGAGGGCATCGACATGGCAGACAAGCAGATCAAGAAGGTCGTCCTGGCCTACTCCGGCGGGCTGGACACCTCCATCATCATCCCCTGGCTGAAGGAGAACTACAACGACCCGGAGATCATCGCCGTCTCCGGCGACGTGGGCCAGGGCACCGAGTTGGACGGCCTGGAGGAGAAGGCCATCAAGACCGGCGCCAGCAAGCTCTACATCGAGGACCTCACCGACGTGATGGTGGACGAGGTCATCATCCCTTCCATGCAGATGGGGGCCAAGTACGAGGACTACCTGCTGGGCACCGCCTTCGCCCGGCCGGTGATCGCCCGCCGCCTGGTGGAGATCGCCAAGGCCGAGGGGGCGGACGCCATCTGCCACGGCTGCACCGGCAAGGGCAACGACCAGGTCCGCTTTGAGCTGGCCATCAAGCGCTACGCCCCGGGGATGAAGATCATCGCGCCCTGGCGGGAGTGGTCCATCAAGGGCCGGGACGAGGAGATCGACTACGCCGAGGCCCACGGCGTGCCGCTGAAGATCAGCCGGGAGACCAACTACTCCAAGGACAAGAACCTCTGGCACCTGAGCCACGAGGGCCTGGACCTGGAGGACCCGGCCAACGAGCCCCAGTACGACAAGCCCGGCTTTCTGGAGATGGGGGTCAGCCCCATCGCCGCGCCGGACAAGCCCACCTATGTGACCATCGACTTTGTCAAGGGCGTGCCCACGGCGGTGGACGGGGTGAAGATGAAGGCCAGCGACGTGATCCGCAAGCTCAACGACCTGGGCGGGGCCAACGGCATCGGGCTGTTGGACATCGTGGAGAACCGGCTGGTGGGGATGAAGGACCGGGGCGTCTACGAGACCCCGGGCGGCACCATCCTCTACCGGGCCCACGAGGTGCTGGAGATGATCACCCTGGACAAGGATACCGCCCACATGAAGAGCAAGCTGGCGGTGGACTTCGCGGACCTTGTCTACAACGGCAAGTGGTTCACCCCCCTGCGGGAGGCCCTGTCCGCCTTCGCCGCCGACACCCAGAAGCACGTCACCGGCACGGTGAAGCTCAAGCTCTACAAGGGCAACATCATCACCGCCGGGGTGACCTCCCCGGAGACCCTGTACTCCGAGGACCTGGTGACCTTTGAGGAGAGCGACTACGACCAGAAGGACTCCCAGGGCTTCATCAACCTCTGGGGCCTGCCGGACACGGTCCAGGCCCTCCGGGAGCAGGGGCGGCTCTGAGCCGCCGGAGCAGGACAAACAGAACAGGCCCGCGCCCGGCGCGGGCTCCGCGGGGCAAACGGCAGCGTTTGCCTTCGCGGTCTATTAAGGGGCGATTTGCATGAAACTCTGGGCGGGACGGTTCCAAAAGGAGACCGACACCCTGGTCAACGACTTCAACTCCTCTATCGCGTTTGACGCCCGGCTCTACAAGCAGGACATCGAGGGCTCCATCGCCCACGCCGCCATGCTGGGCCGACAGGGCATCATCGAGGAACACGAGGCGGAGAAGATCATCGACGGACTGAAGACCATCCTCCGGGACATCGAGGCCGGCGCCGCCGAGCTCACCGAGGACAGCGAGGACATCCACATGAACGTGGAGCGCCTGCTCACCGAGCGCATCGGCGACACCGGCAAGCGCCTCCACACCGCCCGGTCCCGGAACGACCAGGTGGCGGTGGACTTCCGGCTCTTTGTCAAGGAGGAGATCCCCCAGGTCATCCGGGCCATCCTGGACCTGGAGGAGGTGCTGGCGAAAAAGGCGGCGGCGAACGTGGACACCGTCATGCCAGGCTACACCCATATGCAGCGGGCTCAGCCCACCACCTTCGCCCACGTCCTCATGGCCTACGCCAATATGTTCCGCCGGGACGTGACCCGGCTGGAGGACTGCCGGGAGCGGCTGGACGAGAGCCCGCTGGGGGCGGGGGCGCTGGCCACCTCCACCTATAACGTGGACCGGTTCGAGACCGCCCGGCTCCTGGGCTTTGCCAAGCCCATGGACAACTCCATGGACGCGGTGTCCGACCGGGACTTCGCCCTGGAGCTCCTCAGCGCCCTGTCCATCCTGATGATGCACCTCTCCCGGTTTTCTGAGGAGATCATCCTCTGGTGCTCCTGGGAGTTCAAGTTCGCCGAGTTGGACGACGCCTACTCCACCGGCTCGTCCATCATGCCCCAGAAGAAGAACCCGGACGTGGCCGAGCTGGTCCGGGTTCTTCTTCTGGGGCATGATGGACGAGCCGG
>CANRBW010000173.1 GCA_947628975.1 uncultured Oscillospiraceae bacterium
TAGTGGCACTTGAACCAGGCGGTCTGGTAGGCCACGATGGCGTAGCTCACCGCGTGGGCCTTGTTGAAGGCGTACTCGGCAAAGTCCTCGATCTCGTCGTAGATGGCCTTGCCGATCTGGGCGTTGACGCCGTTTTTCACACAGCCCGGAATGTCCCGGGCCGGGTCGCCGTTGACGAAGAACTCCCGCTCCGCCTCGATCTGGGCGCGCTTCTTCTTGGAGATGGCCCGGCGGACCATGTCGGCCTGGGCGGTGGAGTAGCCCCCCAGCCGCCGGAAGATCTCGATGACCTGCTCTTGGTAGACGATACAGCCGTAGGTCACCGACAGGATGGGCTCCAGGAGGGGGTGCTTATACTGGATGAGCCGGGGGTCCTGCTTACAGGCGATGAACCGGGGGATGGAGTCCATGGGGCCGGGGCGGTAGAGGGCGATGATGGCGGTGATGTCCTCGATGTTCTGGGGCTTGAGGCCCACGCACACCCCCGTCATCCCCGCCGACTCCATCTGGAACACCCCGGAGGTCCTCCCCTGCCCCAGCATCTCGTAGACCGCCGGGTCGTCCTCCCGGATCCGCTCCAGGGAGAAGGCGGGGTCCTCCGCCTTGACCATCTGGACCGCGTCGTCCAGGATGGTGATGTTGCGAAGGCCCAGAAAGTCCATCTTGAGCAGGCCCAGCTCCTCGATGGTGGTCATGGTGTACTGGGTCACCGGCACGCCGTCGTTGGTGGCCAGGGGGACGTAGGTGTAGACCGGCTGGGCGGTGATGACCACCCCGGCGGCGTGGGTGGAGGTGTTCCGGGGCATCCCCTCCACCGCCATGGCCGTGTCCACCAGCCGCGCCACCCGCGGGTCCCCCTCGTAGCGCTCCCGCAGGGGCTTGGAGAGCTTGAGGGCGTTATCCAGGGTCATCCCCAGGGCGAAGGGCACCTCCTTGGCGATGGCGTCCACCTCGGCGTAGGGGAAGCTGAGGGCCCGGCCGCAGTCCCGGATGGCCGCCCGCGCCTTCAGGGTGCCGAAGGTGACGATCTGGCTCACCCGGTCGGCGCCGTACTTCTGGGCAACGTAGTCGATGACCTCCTGGCGGCGGCGGATGCAGAAGTCGGTGTCGATGTCCGGCATGGTCACCCGGCCGGGGTTCAAAAACCGCTCGAAGACCAGGTCGTACTTCATGGGGTCCACTTCCGTGATGCGCAGGCAGTAGCTGACGATGCTCCCCGCCGCCGAGCCCCGGCCGGGGCCCACCGGGATCCCCTGCTCCTTGGCGTAGCCGATGAAGTCGGAGACGATGAGGAAGTAGTCCACAAACCCCATCTCCCGGATGACCCCCATCTCGTACTCCAGCCTCTGGCGGTACGGCTCCGGCCCGTCGGGGTAGCGGCGGGCGAAGCCCTCCTGACAGAGGTGGCGGAAGTAGTCGTAGCTGTCGCTCCAGCCGTCGGGCAGGGGGAAGCGGGGCAGGTGGTGGTGGCCGAACTGGAAGTCCACCCGGCACCGGTCGGCGATCTTCTGGGTGTTCTCCACCGCCTCCGGGAAGTCGGGGAACAGGGCGGCCATCTCCTCCTCGCTCTTGAGGTAGAACTCCTCCGTCTCGAACTTCATGCGGTTGGGGTCGTCCACCGTCTTGCCCATCTGGACGCACATGAGCACGTCCTGGGTGGACGCGTCCTCCCGGCGGAGATAGTGGGCGTCGTTGGTGACCACCAGGGGCAGGCCGGTCTCCCGGTGGAGGCGGAGGATCCCCGCGGCCACCTCCTTCTGGGCGGGGATGCCGTGGTCCTGGAGCTCCAGGTAGTAGTGCTCCGGGCCGAACAGTTCCGCCATCTCCAGAGCGTGGGCCCTGGCCCCCTCGTAGTCCCCCGCCCGGAGGCGGCGGGGCAGCTCCCCGGCCAGACAGGCGGACAGGGCGATGAGCCCCTGGTGGTGCTCCCGCAAAAGGTCCATGTCCACCCTGGGCTTCATGTAAAAGCCCTCCACATAGGCCATGGAGACCATGTAGGAGAGGTTTTGGTAGCCGGTCTCATTTTCGCACAGCAGCACCAGGTGCCGCCCCTCCAGGTCCAGGGCGTGGTCCCGGTCAAAGCGGGTCCGGGGGGCCACATACACCTCGCACCCGATCACCGGGTGGATCCCCGCCTGCTTGCACGCCTTGTAGAAGTCGATGACGCCGTACATATTGCCGTGGTCGGTGATGGCCACGGCGGTCTGGCCCAGCTCCTTCAGGCGCTGGCACAGCTTGTCCACCCGGCACACGCCGTCCAGCAGGGAGAACTCGGTATGCACATGGAGATGGCAAAAGCTCACGGGTATCCCTCCTTCTTCGGCGGCCCTAGGCGTTCTCCGCCAGGGCCAGCAGCTTGCGCAGGCGGTGGTTGAGGCAGGACTTGCTCACCGGCGGGTCCAGCTGCCCGGCCAGCTCCGCCAGGGTGCTCTCCGGCTGGGCCAGGCGCAGACGGGCGGTCTCCTGGAGCTTTTCCGGCAGGGAGGACAGCATCCCCGCCCGCTCCAGCCGCTCAATGGCGGCGATCTGCTCCTGGGCGGCCTGGACCACCTTGTCCAGGTTGGCCGCGTCGCAGTTGACCTGGCGGTTGGCGCCGTTGCGCAGGTCCTTTTCGATTCGGGCGGTCATCACCTCCATGGCGCACACCCCGGCCCCCAGGGCGGTGAGCATATCCTCCAGCTTGCCGCTCTGCTTGATGTAGGTGACGTAGTTCCCCTTGCGCCGGGCCTGTTTGGTCTCAAAGCCCAGCTCCCGGAGGATGACCGGAAAGGCCCGGCTGACGCCGATATGGCTGGTGGTCCACTCCAGGTGGTAGTCCTTCTCCGGGTCGGTCACCGCCCCGCCGGCCAGAAAGGCTCCCCGGCAGAAGGCCAGCTTACAGCAGTCCTCCTCCACCATGGCGAAGTTCACCGTCCGGCTCACGGTCTGCCCCGGCTCGCCGCCGTAGGTCCTGTCCAGAAGGGCCAGCTTGGCCCCGTCCTGGATCAGGAAGACCCGCTTTCCCGTCTCCCCGCTCCGGGGGCGGCGGTCGAACTCCATGCGGAAGGCCCGGTGGAACAGCTGGGGCAGGCGGTGGGCGAAGGCGTCCGACTCGGTGACCACCCGCAGCTCCTGGCCGGTCCAGCTGCTGCAAAAGAGCAGGACCCCGTAGCACTCGGCCAGGGCACAGCATTTCTTCGTGATGTTGCGGCGGCAGAGCTCCTCTTTAACCCGCGCGGAAAAGGTCATACCTCTCTCTCCTCTGCTCGTTGTCCCGGTCAGAATACCTTGGTCTCGGCCCGCTGGCGGTATACCTCCATCACCGCGTCCCCCAGCCTTCCGGGGTCGTGGCGGGCGTACTGGGCGTCCGGGCTCGTCAGGGCGCAGCGGACCACCTCCACCCCCAGCTGGGCCAGCCGGGGGCCGTCCACCACGGTGGGGCGGGCGTTCTCCGCCCGGTAGCGCTCCAGCAGGCCCTCCGGGACGGGGGCGCTGTTGCACAGGCAGAGGTCCAGCCCCTCCAGGCCGTGCTCCATCAGGGCCAGGACGTGGTCGGCGGCGGTCATCTCCTCGGTCTCCCCGTCCTGGGTCATGATGTTGCAGACGTAGAGCTTCATCGCCCCGGAGCGGGCGATGGCCCCGGCCACCCCGTCCACCAGCAGGTTGGGGATGACGCTGGTATAGAGGCTGCCCGGCCCCAGGACGATCAGGTCGGCCCGCCCCAGGGCCTCCAGCGCCGCGGGGAGGGCCGCCGGCCGCTGGGGCAGGAGG
>CANRBW010000174.1 GCA_947628975.1 uncultured Oscillospiraceae bacterium
GGTGCCCACCCCCATGAGGTAGCGGGGCTTGTCCGCCGGCATGTGGGGCTCCACCGCGTCGATGATGTCGTACATGGTCTGGGTGGGCTCCCCCACCGCCAGGCCGCCGATGGCGTAGCCGTCGCAGTCCAGCTTGGCGATCTGCTCCATGTGCCAGACCCGCAGGTCGGGGTAGATCCCCCCTTGGTTGATGCCAAAGAGCATCTGGCGGGGGTTGACGCACTCCGGCCGCGCGTTGAGGGCGGCGTGGGCGGTCTTGCACCGCTCCAGCCAGCGCAGGGTCCTCTCGCAGGACGCCTTGACATATTCATAGGTAGAGGGGTTCTCCACGCACTCGTCAAAGGCCATGGCCACGTCGCTGCCCAGGTTGGACTGGATGGCCATGGACTCCTCCGGGCCCATGAAGATCCGGTGGCCGTCGATGTGGCTGGCGAAGGTTACCCCCTCCTCCCGGATGTCCCGCAGCTGGGCCAGGGAGAAGACCTGGAAGCCGCCGGAGTCGGTGAGGATGGGTCCGTCCCAACCCATGAACCGGTGGAGCCCGCCCAGCTGCCGGACCACCTGGTCCCCCGGGCGGAGGTGGAGGTGGTAGGTGTTGGACAGCTCGATCTGGCACCCCAGCTCCTTCAGGTCCGGGGCGGACACCGCCCCCTTGATGGCCCCCTGGGTGCCCACGTTCATGAACACCGGGGTCTGGACCGTCCCGTGGGCGCAGGTGAACACCCCCCGCCGGGCCCGGCCCTGGGTCTCGCGCACTTCAAACATAGCCTCTCTCCTCAGTAGATGAGCATGGCGTCCCCAAAGCTGAAAAAGCGGTACCGCTCCGCCACCGCCTCCCGGTAGGCCGCCAGGACGTTTTCCCGGCCGGCCAGGGCGGAGACCAGCATGATCAGCGTGGACTCCGGCAGGTGGAAGTTGGTGATCAGGGCGTCCAGCACCTTGAAGCGGTAGCCGGGGTAGATGTAGATGTCGGTCCAGCCCGACCCGGCACGCAGAAACCCATCCTCCCCGGCCCAGCTCTCCAACGTCCGGCAGGAGGTGGTGCCCACGCAGACGATCCGCCCCCCGGCGGCCTTGGCCGCGTTCACCGCGTCGGCGGTGACCTGGGGCACGGTGCAGAACTCCGCGTGCATGGGGTGGTCCTCCACCTCCGCCTCGGACACCGGCCGGAAGGTCCCCAGGCCCACGTGGAGGGTGACATAGCGGACCTTCACCCCCATGGCCTCCACCTGGGCCAACAGGTCTTTGGTGAAGTGGAGCCCCGCGGTGGGGGCGGCGGCGGAGCCCACCTCGCGGGAGTAGACGGTCTGGTAGCGCTCCCGGTCCCGGAGCTCGGCCTTGATATAGGGGGGCAGGGGCATCCGGCCCAGCCGCTCCAACACCTCCAGAAAGATTCCCTGGTAGGTGAAGCGGACCAGGCGGTTCCCGTCTGGGAGCACCTGGGCGATCTCGGCCAGCAACTCCCCGTTCCCGAAGACCACCCGCGCCCCCTGGCGGAGCTTTCGGCCCGGACGGACCAGACACTCCCAGGTGTTCTCCCCCCGGTCGGTGAGCAGCAGCACCTCGCAGGCGCCGCCCCCCGGCTCCCGCCGGCCCACCAGCCGGGCGGGCAGGACGCGGGAGTCGTTGAGGACCAGACAGTCGCCTGGTCTCAAATACCGGGGCAGGTCATAAAAATGGGCGTGGCCCACCGCCCCGGTCCGCTTGTCCAGCGTCATCAGGCGGGAGCCGTCCCGCCGCTCCAGCGGGGTCTGGGCGATCAGCTCCTGGGGGAGCTCGTAGGAAAAATCCGAGGTTTTCAAGCCGTTGACGCTCCTTATTCCACGGTGATGCCGGTGTAGTAGAATTGCAGGATGTCCAGATAAGTATACCCGCGCTTGGCCATGGCGTAAGCGCCCCACTGGCTCATGCCCACGTTGTGGCCCCAGCCGGTGCCGGTGAAGGTGTAGGTGGCCTCGCCGCCCTGGGTGGAGGCGCCCACCATGGGCTCCAGGGGGGCCACCCCGTCGCCGGTGATGACGTAGCTCTGGGCGGGCAGGGCGCTCACCGCGCCGTCGCCGCCGATGGCGTAGAGCCCGTCCAGGCTGGCCGCCGGGGCGGAGGCCCCCGCCACCGGGTAGCCCAGGCTCTCTCCCCCGCCGCCGGTGACCTGCATGGTGAAGCGGATGGAGTTGGTCCCCAGGGCGGTGCGGATGGTGTCCCCGCGGGAGATGGTGTAGCTCTTGCCGGAGGTGTCCACCAGTTGCATCTCCACGGCGTTGCCCAGGTCGCTGTACCGGACGGTGACGCTGGCCAAGTCCCCCAGGTCGTAGCCCCGGCTCTTCAGGGTGCGGCTCATGCGAGCCTGGAGCTCGGAGGCGGTGTAGCGCACGCTCCAGTGGTAGTTGCCCGCGATGTCGGCCACGTCGGCCTCGTAGGGGTCCAGCTTGCCCTTGAGGTAGTCGTGGCTGGTGCCCCAGACCTTGGACACATCCTCGCTGGCGCCGCCGTTGCTGGAGTAGTAGACCGCCTCGATGAGCTTGCCGTTGTAGTAGGCCAGCTGGCCCCGGGTCTCCTCCACCGCCTGGTCGCTGGCCGGCCCGGCCCCGGAGGTGCCCTTGTACGCCTGGCAGTCCGTCGTGTCGCACAGGTCGAAGTGGTACTGGCCGTGGCGGACGCTGTTGGAGGCGTAGGTCCTGGCGCACACCGCCTGGGCCTTCAGGGCCTCCAGGGGCCAGGAGGGGCTCATCTCGTAGGGGACCACGCCCTTGATGTAGTCCTCCAGGCCGATGAGGTTGACCACGGTGGACTCCCCGCCGTCGATCCGCTCGAAGCGGAAGCCGCCATAGTAGCTCCGCCCGCCGTTATAGACGCTCACCGCCTTCTCCCCCGCCCCGGCCGCGGGGACAACGCCCAGCGCCCCGGTCTCCCCGCTCCGGTCGGCGTCGAACTGGAAGAGGACGCGGGTGGAGCCGTCGGCCACCACGCTGTATCCGAACCCGCTGGTCTCCCCCAGGACCGCGCCCTCCACGCCGCTGGCCGCGGCGGCCTCTTCGGCGGCGGCGCGCCGGGTGTAGGACCCCGCCCGAACCCGGTAGACCCCGTCGATCCAGGCCACGAAGCCGTTCTCCACCTGCCGCGCCGCCTCCTGGGCGGAGGCGAAGTCGCCGTACTCGCCGGGGAGCTGGACGTGGAAGCAGCCCACCGCGCCCCGGCCTCCGTCGGAGTAGCTGTACCCGCCGGAGCCGGTGAGGTAGAGGTTTTGGGTGATCAGCACGGCGATCTGGCTCTCGTCGGTCCAGGCCAGGGGGACCAGCTGGCGGCTCTCGTCGTAATAGCCCAGGGAGAAGCCCCCGCCGGACTTGTTGCGCAGGCTGGCCGCGGCCACCGTGTTGCTGTTGTAGGCCAGACCCACCCGCAGGATCTTTTCGCCGCCCGCGGCCAGGGCCCGGAGAGGCCCCGCCGCCCCCAGGAGGAGGGCCAGCGTCAACAGTATCGACAGTTTTTTCTTCATTTCAGACTCCAATCTGTATCAAGGAAAAATTGACACCGGGGAAAAGGTGTGCTAACATTACTTGTAACCGTAACCACTATTATACTGGACTGGGCGAGTGTTTTCAACGTTTTTTTCCCAAACCCCCCACGGAAACATTTTCCCCGCTCCACACGGTCATAAGGAGGTCAAGGAAATGGAGAAGTATCAAGTGGGCGTGGTGGGCAGCTATCTCGTGGCCCTCATCGTCACCCTGGCTGGCGGGCCCCAG
>CANRBW010000175.1 GCA_947628975.1 uncultured Oscillospiraceae bacterium
ACACCTCGGTGTCGCCGGGGGACTCCTCGCAGCCGGCCAGCAGGGAGCCCAGCATGACCACGTTGCCGCCGGCGGCGATGGCCTTGGCGATGTCGCCGGAGTACTTGATGCCGCCGTCGGCGATGATGGGGATGTCGTACTCGGCGGCCACCTGGGCGGCGTCGTACACGGCGGTGATCTGGGGCACGCCGATGCCGGCCACCACGCGGGTGGTGCAGATGGAGCCGGGGCCGATGCCGATCTTCACGCAGTCCGCCCCCGCCTGGATGAGGGCGCGGGTGCCCTCGGCGGTGGCCACGTTGCCGGCGATGAGCTGCACGTCGGGGTAGAGGGCCTTGACCCGCTCTACGCATTCCAGGATGTTGCGGCTGTGGCCGTGGGCGGAGTCCAGACACAGTACGTCCGTCCCCGCCTCCACCAGGGCGGCCACCCGGTCCAGCACGTCGGGGGTGACGCCGATGGCCGCGCCCACCAGCAGCCGGCCCTTGGCGTCCCTGGCGGAGTTGGGGTAGACCTGGGCCTTCTCGATGTCCTTGATGGTGATCAGGCCCTTGAGGCGCATCTCGCCGTCCACGATGGGGAGCTTTTCGATCTTGTGGGCCCGGAGGATCTCCTTGGCCTGCTCCAGGGTGGTGCCCTCCGGCGCGGTGACCAGGTTCTCCCGGGTCATCACGTTGTCGATGAGCTGGTTCATGTCGTCTTCAAACTTGATGTCCCGGTTGGTGATGATGCCGATGAGCTTGCCGTTGTCGCAGATGGGCACGCCGGAAATGCGGTATTTGGCCATCAGCTCGTCCGCCTCGGCCAGGGTGTGGCCGGGGGCCAGCCAGAAGGGGTTGGTGATCACGCCGTTCTCACTGCGCTTGACCATGTCCACCTGCTCGGCCTGGGCGCCGATGGACATATTCTTGTGGATGATGCCGATGCCGCCCTCCCTGGCCACGGCGATGGCCATGCGGGACTCGGTGACCGTGTCCATGGCCGCGCTCATCAGGGGGATGTTCAGGGCGATCTTCCGAGTCAGCTGGGTCCTGAGATCGATGTCGGCAGGGAGGACGCTGCTCTCGGCGGGGATGAGCAGCACGTCGTCAAAGGTCAATCCCTGCTTGCCGAACTTTTCTACGCGGTCTGCCACAGTGATCTCTCCTTCTCCATGTAAATTTTTTCTATTCTACGATGTGGACGGAAAAAAGTCAAGGCCCGACCACCAGTTTCCCCTGAAATCTGGGCTCGCCCCGGCTGTCCCGGCCCTGGAGCAGGAAGCCGCCGTCCCCCGGGCCGCCCAGGAGGGTCAGCGTCTCCCCGGCCTTGCACTCCTGGAGGTAGTCCAGCCGCATCTCCCGGACGAAGGACCCCGGCGGGGCGGCCTGGAGCTCCGCCGCGTCGCAGAGGAAGTCGGCGTAGCGGGCGTTGTTCACATGGCCGTTGCCGTCGGTGTCGCTGTAATGGAGGGCGCGCTCCCCCAGGAGGGGCAGGTCCCCGGACAGCTTCAGCTTGGGCAGGCGGGTGTCCCGGATCAGCGCCCCGCCGTCGGTGCCGGCGAACTCCGGAAAGCGGTCCGCCCTGGTGAGGGTGTGGTCGGCCAGGTCCACCAGGGTCCAGATGGACAGGGCCTGCCCCGCCGTCTCGCCGTTCACCGAAAGCTCAAAGTCCCGGTACATCAGGGGCTTGTCCCCGCCCCGGTGCCAGGTGCGGATGGTGAGGGCGTCCCGCCAGAGCAGGGGCCGGTCCAGCCAAAAGCCGGTGCGGACCACCATCCAGCAGTGGCCGTATTTTTGGACCATCTCGCCGTTGGTGGCGCCGAATCGCGCCGCGGCCAGCCCGGCCGCGTCCTGCAGATAGCCCAGCAGGGAGGAGGACCGGCAGACGTTGAAGCAGTCCAGGTCCCGGCTGTCGATGGTGTAGGTCGTCTCAAACTGCAACGGGCTCGCGCTCCTCTCAGAGGGATCTTCTCCTCCATTATACAGGATAACGGGGAAAAAAGAAAGAGGGAGAAGAAAGAAAGGGAAAGAAAAAAGAGGCGGTCTTCACCGTCTCTTTTTTGGGGAGTCAGACCTGCTGGGTGTTGATGAACACGCCGCGCTGGGCGTCCCAGCCCACCTGGAAGCCCAGGGCGTCGCCCAGGTCCCGGAGCTTGTAGTAGAAGTGGTCCTGGCCGTTGTAGTCGGTGACCTGGATGGCGTCCAGCCCCTGGGGGACGCCGTCCACCTGGGTGGCGGCGTCGGTGGGGGCGGCGGAGACCACCGGGGGGAAGTCCTCCCAGGAGCCCTGGCCGTCATAGGGGTAGGCCACCCCGGGGAAGAGTAAAACGTCCGGCCCCACCGCCACGTCGTACTGGCCGGCGGTGCCGCTGAGCACGTGGGCCAGGGCCTGCACGTCCACAAAGCAGGTCTCGTTGGCCGCGTCGTCCACCACCACATAGGTCTGGAAGGTGATCCGGGCCCCGTCGATGTCGATGTCCTGGGAGGAGATCCAGGCCACCGCGTCCTCCCGCCAGGACGGCGCCTCCTGGGTCGCCTCCTCCGGGGCCGGCATGGTGCCCGCGCCGTTGGAGAGGCCGCCGGAGACGTACCACAACTGGGTGATGTTCTGAAGGATCCCGTCCTGGCCGCCGCCCCGCAGGGAGCTGCGGGTCAGCTCCACCCGGCCCTGGAAGTAGTAGGGGGCGGGGTCGCAGCAGTAGAACAGGCCGGTGTCCGCGTCGTAGTCGGTGAGCAATACCGCGTGGGGCTGGGAGGCGCAGTAGGCCACCACCCCCTCCGGGTGGTCCGCCAGCAGGGCGATCAGCGCTTCCCGCTTGCTGTCCAGGGTGCTCCCCGCCCAGCCGCTGGACTTGCGCAGGACGGAGACGTTCAGGCCGTTGTATGTAAAGTTCCAGGCCAGGCCGCCGCTCCAGGCGACCCTGGAGACCGCGGAGTCGGTGATGGAGCTCCAGCCCGCGTCGCCGTCCAGGATGGCCCGGCGGCGGAGCATCATGGTGGTGGAGGTCAGGGTGCAGCTGGAGCGGAAGCTCTGGGAGAGGAAGACTTCGCTGTCGTTGACGCCGACGCCGAGGGCGGTGGTGGCAAGGCCGAGGGCCAGAAGCGCCGCCAGAGCCGCCGCCGCGAGACGTTTTCTCATAGGTGTCATCTCCAATGTGCAAAAATCGACACCACATTATACCATAGCTTCCGTCAAAAAGCAAGGAAAAATTTAGAGACAAATTCTTTCCGTCCGGAAACGTATATTTGGGGTTTTTCCGGGGAAAGTTACCAAAAAGTTACGAGACGGAAAAAGGAGCTGAGGGGATGGCAAAACGGATGGGCCGCCAGACGGTGGTGTTGGAGCGGGAGGTCCACATCGTCTCCCACGCCGCGGTGGGGGGCAAAAAGGAGGGGGAGGGGCCGCTGAAGCGGTACTTCGACCACCTGAGCGACGACGACGCCTTTGGGGAGAAGAGCTGGGAGCGGGCGGAGTGCCAGATGCAGAAGCTGGCCCTGCAGATCGCCCTGGAGAAGTGGGAGCGGGACGCGCTGTGCCTGGACTATCTGCTGGCGGGGGACCTGCTGAACCAGTGCATCAGCTCCTCCTTCGCCGCCCGGGAGACCCAGGTGCCCTTCCTGGGGCTGTACGGGGCCTGCTCCACCATGGGGGAGTCCATCGCCCTGGCCGCCCTGCTGGTGGACGGGGGAGCGGCCCGGACGGCGGCGGACTC
>CANRBW010000176.1 GCA_947628975.1 uncultured Oscillospiraceae bacterium
CAGCTTGTTGGCCACCACCACATAGGGCCGGCCGCTGGCGGCGTACCACCGGCCCATGGTCACGTCGTCCGCCGTGGGCCTGTGGCGCAGGTCCACCAGCATGGCCCCCAGGACCAGGGCGTCGCTCTGGCCGAACCAGGTCTCGATCAGCCTGCCCCAGCGGGCGCGCTCGGCCTGGGAGACCTGGGCGTAGCCGTATCCGGGCAGATCCACCAGGTACAGCTTCCGGTCGATGAGGAAGTAGTTGATGTGGGTGGTCTTCCCCGGCGTGGCCCCCACCCGGGCGAAGTTCTTGCGGTTCAACAGCCGGTTGATGACCGAGGACTTGCCCACGTTGGACCGGCCGGAAAAGGCGATCTGGGGCAGGCCGTCCCGCGGGAAGTCCTCCGGCCGGGCCGCGGAGCGTAGGAACTCCGCCCGGTTCCAGTTCACGTCCATCCTCTCACCTCACTGCTTCAGCTCGTACCGGGGCTCCGCCCCCACGGGGACGTAGGGGACCTCCTCCGGCCGGGGCCGGTCCAGGGGCCGGGGCTCCAGGGCCAGGGCAAGGACCTGGTCCACCTGGGAGACAGGGAGAAAGCGCAGCCTGGCCCGGACCTCCTGGTCGATGTCCGCCAGGTCCTTTTCGTTCTCCGCCGGGATCAGGACGGTGTGGACGCCGTTGCGCAGGGCGGCCATGGTCTTCTCCCGCAGACCGCCGATGGGCAGGACCCGGCCCCGGATGGTGATCTCCCCGGTCATGGCCAGGCCCGGCTTCACCGGGGCGTCGGTGAGGGCGGAGACCATGGCGGTGACGATGGCCACCCCGGCGGAGGGGCCGTCCTTGGGCACCGCCCCCTCCGGGAAGTGGACGTGGACGTCCCGCGTCTTGTAGAAGTCCGGCTCCAGCCCCAGCGCCAGGCTGTGGCCCCGGACAAAGGACAGCGCCGCCCGGACCGACTCCTTCATCACATCCCCCAGGTTGCCGGTGAACTCCGCCTTCCCCGTGCCGGGCATGACGGCGGCCTCCACCTCCAACAGCTCGCCCCCCGCCTCGGTCCAGGCAAGGCCGTTGACCACCCCCGCGCGGGTGCGCAGCGCCTCCCGCTCCGGGTGGTACTTGGGGACGCCCAGGTAGTCCTCCAGGTCGTTTTCTGTAATGGTAACGCACTTTACATCCTCTGACACCAGGCGCATCGCCGCCTTGCGGCAGAGCTTGGCCAGCTGCTGGGCCAGCAGGCGCACCCCGGACTCCCTGGTGTAGGCGCTGATGACCCGCTCCAGAGCGCCTGTGGACAGGCGCAGCTGGTCCACCCGCAGGCCGTGGGCCCTCCGCTCCCTGGGCAGAAGGTGCCGCCGGGCGATCTGGAGCTTCTCCACGTCGGTGTAGCCGGGCAGTTCCAGGATCTCCATCCGGTCCCGCAGGGGCCGGGGCACCGGGTCCAGGGTGTTGGCGGTGGTGATGAACAGCACCCGGGAGAGGTCGTAGGGGATCTCGAGGAAGTTGTCCCGAAAAGCGGCGTTCTGCTCCGGGTCCAGGACCTCCAGCAGGGCGGCGGTGGGGTCGCTGCGGCCGTCCGCGCCCAGCTTGTCAATCTCGTCCAGCACCAAAACGGGGTTGGAGACCCCCGCCCGCCGGATCCCGGCGATGATCCGTCCGGGCATGGAGCCCACATAGGTCTTCCGGTGGCCCCGGATCTCCGCCTCGTCGTGGACGCCGCCCAGGGAGACCCTGGCCGACTTGCGCCCCAGGGCCTTGGCGATGGACAGGGCGATGGAGGTCTTGCCCACGCCGGGCGGGCCCACCAGGCAGAGGATCTGGCCCTTCAGGTCGGGAGCCAGGCGGCGCACGGCGACGTACTCCAGCACCCGCTCCTTCACCCGCTCCATGCCGTAGTGGTCCCGGTCCAGGACCCGGCGGGCGGCGGCCACGTCCGCCCGCTCCCGCGTGACCCGGTCCCAGGGCAGTTCCAGGCACACGTCCAGGTAGTTGCGCGAGACCGCGCCCTCCGCCGAGCCGTAGGGCTGTTTCTCCAGCCGGGCCAGCTCGGTGAGCAGACGCCGCTCCACCTCCTGGGGGAGCGCGGCCTGGGCGATCCGCTTGCGGTAGGCGGCGATCTCGTCCTCCCCGTCCTCCCCCAGCTCCTCCCGGATGACCCGGAGCTGTTCCCGGAGGTAGTAGTCCCGCTGGTTCTGGTCCAGGCCCTGGCGGACCTTGCTCTCCACGTCGCTCTCCAGGGCCAGCACCTCCACCTCCCTCTGGAGCAGACGGCACAGCTTTTCCAGCCGCCGCACCGGCCGCAGCTCGCACAGCAGGGCCTGCTTGTCCTCGGCCCGGAGGGAGATGTTTTGGGCGATATAGTCGGCGATATAGCCCGGATCGTCGCTGGCCAGCACCGCCAGCATGGTCTCCGGCGAGGTGGGGGACAGCTCGGCGTAGCGGCCGTAGATCTCATACGCCTGGCGGATCAGCGCCTCGGTCCTGGGGGAGTTCCGGGTCTTGAGGGGCGGGGCGATGGGCTCCACCACCGCCTCCAGGTAGGGGGTCCGCTGGACCACCTGGCCGATTCGCCCCCGGCCGGTCCCCTCCGCCAGCACCCGGATGCTGCCCCCGGGCAGGTGCAGGAGCTGGCGGACCGAGCACACCGACCCCACCGGGCACAGATCCTCCGGCCGGGGCTCCTCCTGGGTCAGGTCCTTCTGGGGGACCAGGAAGACCGACCCGCCCGCCTTCATGGCCCGGTCCAGGGCCTTGACCGACTGGGGCCGCGCCACGTCAAAGTGCAGCAGCATATTGGGAAAGACCACCAGGCCCCGCAGGGGCAAGACCGGCATCCTCTCCCCGGTGGTGGGCGTCAACGTCATGGGTCCTCCTCCCTTCCGGCGGTGGGGCGGTCCGGGGAAGAAACGGGGCGATAACTACATCGTTCGTAATTATCGCCCCGTCTGTTTCCGGTCAAGACACGTCCCGTTCCTTGCGCTCCTCGCTCTTCCCCCTGCCCCGTTTGACCCGTTTGGCGTCCCGCTCCAGGATGGGCTGGGCCCCCTCGTTCACACAGGCGGGGGTGATGGTCACCTTCACGATGTCGTTCTGGCTGGGGATGTCGTACATCACCTGGGTCATCACGCCCTCCAGCACCGCCCGGAGGCCGCGGGCGCCGATGCCCCGCTCCAGGGCCTTGTCCGCGGCGGCCTCCAGCGCCTCGCTCTGGAATTCCAGCTCCACCTCGTCGAAGCTCAGGAGCTTCTGGTACTGCTTGACCAGGGCGTTCTTTGGCTTGGTCAGGATCTCCACCAGCTGGTCCCGGTCCAGGGCGCTGACGGTGGTGAGGACCGGCAGACGGCCCACCAGCTCCGGGATGATGCCGAACTTCAAAAGGTCGTGGGGCTGGACCTGCCTGATGATGTCGGCCCGCTCCCGCTCCGCCTTGGTGTGGACCTCGGCGCCGAAGCCGATGGTCTTTTTGTCCAGGCGGCTCTCGATGATCTTCTCGATGCCGTCAAAGGCGCCGCCGCAGATGAACAGGATGTTCCGGGTGTCCACCTGGATGAACTCCTGGTGGGGGTGCTTCCGGCCCCCCTGGGGCGGGACGTTGGCCACCGTGCCCTCCAAAATCTTCAAAAGGGCCTGCTGGACCCCCTCGCCGGACACGTCCCGGGTGATGGAGGTGTT
>CANRBW010000177.1 GCA_947628975.1 uncultured Oscillospiraceae bacterium
CCGGGGAGGCGCGACCTCTTGTCCGGTTCGGACAAAATGCCAAGAACGACAAAAAGCAATTCGCTGGAAGCCATAATCCCACCCGCCCGTGATAGATACAGCAGATGAACCACGCCTAATCCTGTGACGTTCAGCCTAGAACACCGCCTATCCCCGCAAAGTTATCTCAGCCCAGTTGCTGGAAGCCAAAAGCCCACCCGCCCGTGCGAGATACAGCAGACGTACACCGCCTATCTCTGCAAGAGTCAGCAGACGTACACCGCCTAGTCTTGCAAGATACAGCAGATGTACAGCGCCTAGTCCCGCAACGTCCAGCAGAGTACACCGCCTAGCCCTGCGCCGCACAGCGATGTGCACCGTCTGCCTTGCAACGTCCAGCAACTGTTCTTCCCTCTTTACACCGCCGCGAAACCGTGGTATACTTATCCCGTTCCTGACACAAAGGGCTCCCTGCGTGGAAGGTGCGGAAGACAAACGCTCCGGGCGTGTGTCTGGCTTGCGCTGCCGTGCCTTCAGGGGCCGGCAGTTTTCTTTTTTCGGGAGGGATACGGATGCGGACACGGGTGGCTGTTATGAGCATCATCGTGGAAAAGCCGGAGACGGTGGAGCGGCTCAACGCCCTGCTCCACGAATACGGCGAGTGGATCATCGGGCGGATGGGGATCCCCTACCGTCGGCGGCAGGTGAACATCATCTCCATCGCCATCGACGCGCCCCAGGACACCATCTCCGCCCTGGCCGGGAAGGTGGGGAAGCTGGACGGCGTCCAGGTGAAGACCGCCTTCTCCGGGGTGGGCGGCGATGACTGAGACCGTCCGCGCCCTGGTGGACCGGCTCTGCGCCGGGGAACACCTGACAGAGCCGGAGTACGCCGCCCTGGTCGCGGGCCGGGACGGGGAGGCCGCCGCCCGGCTGCGGGAGCGGGCGGTGGCGGTGCGCCGGTCGATCTACGGCGACGCCGTCTTTACGCGGGGGCTCATCGAGATCAGCAGCTTCTGCAAAAACGACTGCCTCTACTGCGGCATCCGCCGCTCCAACGCCAACGCCCAGCGCTACCGCCTGACCGGGGAGGAGATCCTGCTCTGCGCCCAGGAGGGGTACCGGCTGGGCTTTCGGACCTTCGTGCTCCAGGGCGGCGAGGACGGCTACTACACCGACTCGGTGCTCTGGGACATCATCCGGGCACTGAAGCGCCGCTTCCCCGACTGCGCGGTGACCCTCTCCCTGGGGGAGCGGAGCCTAGACAGCTACCGCGCCCTGCGCCAGGCCGGGGCGGACCGCTACCTCCTCCGCCACGAGACCGCCGACCGGGCGCACTACGGCGCGCTCCACCCCAGGGAAATGTCCTTCGACAACCGGATGCGCTGTCTCCAGGACCTCCGGACCCTGGGCTACCAGGTGGGCTGTGGGTTCATGGTGGGCTCGCCGGGCCAGACGCCGGAGACCCTGGCCAAGGACCTGGCCTTCGTGGCGGCCTTCCAGCCCGATATGTGCGGCATCGGCCCCTTCATCCCCCACCGGGACACCCCCTTCCGGGACCGGCCCGCCGGGTCGGTGGAGCTGACCTGTTTTCTGCTGTCGGTGATCCGCCTCCTCTGCCCGGCGGTGCTGCTGCCCGCCACCACCGCCCTGGGCACCCTCCACCCCCAGGGCCGGGAGCTGGGGATCCAGAGCGGCGCCAACGTGGTCATGCCCAACCTGTCCCCCCTGTCGGTGCGGAAAAAGTACGCCCTCTACGACAACAAGCTCTGCACCGGCGAGGAGTCCGCCCAGTGCCGGGCCTGTCTGGAACAGCGGATGCGCTCCATCGGCTACGAGCTGGTCACCCACCGGGGCGACGTCCGCAAACCCCAAATTCCGCGGGAAAGAAAGGCGCGGCGCGCGCCGCTCTGACCACAAAGAAAGGAAGAGAAGCATGGCAAACTACGACCCCAAGTCCCTGATCGCCGACGAATTCATCCACGACGGAGAGATCCGGGAGACCCTGGCCTACGCCGAGGCCCACAAAGACGACCTGGCCCTGGTGGACCGGATCCTGGAAAAGGCCCGGCCCCAGCGGACCGCCACCGGCTGCGTCTGCGCCGGGCTGACCCACCGGGAGGCCTCCGTCCTGCTGGCGTGCGAGGACCCGGAGAAGGTCAAAAAGATGTATGAGATCGCCGAGGAGATCAAGCTGGCCTTCTACGGCAACCGCATCGTCATCTTCGCCCCGCTGTACCTGTCCAACTACTGCGTCAACGGCTGTGTCTACTGCCCCTACCACAGCGTCAACCGGCACATCCCCCGCAAGAAGCTGACCCAGGAGGAGGTCCGGGCCGAGGTCATCGCCCTGCAGGACATGGGCCACAAGCGCCTGGCCATCGAATCCGGCGAGGACCCGGTGAACAACCCCATCGAGTACATCCTGGAGTGCATCCGCACCATCTACTCCGTCCACCACAAAAACGGCGACATCCGCCGCGTCAACGTGAACATCGCCGCCACCACCGTGGAGAACTACCGCAAGCTCAAGGAGGCGGGCATCGGCACCTACATCCTCTTCCAGGAGACCTACCACAAGGAGAGCTACCTCCAGCTCCACCCCACCGGTCCCAAGCACGACTACAACTACCACACCGAGGCCATGGACCGGGCCATGGCGGGCGGCATCGACGACGTGGGCCTGGGCGTGCTCTTCGGCCTGGAGCGCTATAAGTACGAGTTCGCGGGGCTGATCATGCACGCCGAGCACCTGGAGGCGGTCCACGGCGTGGGGCCCCACACCATCTCCGTCCCCCGGCTGAAGCGGGCCGACGACATCGACCCCGACCAGTTCGACAACGGCATCGACGACGACACCTTCGCCAAGATCACCGCCTGCATCCGCCTGGCGGTGCCCTATACCGGCATCATCATCTCCACCCGGGAGAGCGAGACCGTCCGCTCCAGGCTCCTGAACTGCGGCGTCTCCCAGGTCTCCGGCGGCTCGCGCACCTCCGTGGGCGGCTACACCCAGACCCAGCGCCCCCACGACACCGAGCAGTTCGACGTCTCCGACCAGCGCACCCTGGACGAGGTGGTCCGCTGGCTGATGGAGAGCGGCCACATCCCCTCCTTCTGCACCGCCTGCTACCGGGCCGGCCGCACCGGCGACCGCTTTATGAGCCTGTGCAAGAGCGGCCAGATCCTCAACTGCTGTCACCCCAACGCCCTGATGACCCTGTGCGAGTACCTGGTGGACTACGCCTCCCCGGAGACCCGGCAGACGGGCTTTGCCGTGATCGAGAAGGAGCTGAGGCGCATCCCCAACGAGAAGGTCCGCCGCGTCGCCGCAGAGAACCTGGCGCGCATCAAAAACGACGGCTGCAGGGACTTCCGCTTCTGAGTCCCCGGAAAGGAGCCTGACCATGGCGAATTTGCATGAGACGGTATCGGCCGAGCGGCTCCACATCGGCTTTTTCGGGCGGCGCAACGCGGGCAAGTCCAGCCTGGTGAACGCCGTGACCGGCCAGGACCTGGCGGTGGTCTCCCCGGTCAAGGGCACCACCACCGACCCGGTACAAAAGGCCATGGAACTGCTCCCCCTGGGCCCGGTGGTGATCATAGACACCCCCGGTCTGGACGACGAGGGCGCCCTGGGGGAAAAGCGGGTGGAAAAGGCCCGGCAGGTC
>CANRBW010000178.1 GCA_947628975.1 uncultured Oscillospiraceae bacterium
GCGGATGTATTTCACCACCGCCTCGTCGAACTGGTCCCCGGCGATCTTGATGGAGGCGGACTCCACGATGCCGGAGAGGGAGATGACGGCGATGTCGGTGGTGCCGCCGCCGATGTCCACCACCATGTGGCCGTCCGGCTTGGTGATGTCGATCCCCGCGCCGATGGCGGCGGCCAGGGGCTCTTCGATGAGGTAGACCCGCCGGGCGCCGGCCTGGATGCCCGCGTCGATGACCGCCCGCTCCTCCACCTCGGTGATGCCGGAGGGGACGCAGATGACCACCCTGGGCTTGAAGATGCGGAAGGAGGAGACCTTGTGGATGAACTCCCGGAGCATCCGCTCGGTCATGTCGTAGTCGGAGATCACGCCCTCCCGGAGGGGGCGGATGGCCACGATGTTGCCGGGGGTGCGGCCCAGCATCTGCTGGGCCTCCTCCCCCACCTTCAGCAGGCGGCCGGAGTTGCGGTCGATGGCGACCACGGAGGGCTCCCGGAGGACCACGCCCTTGCCCTGGACAAAGACCAGGACGGAGGCGGTGCCAAGGTCGATGCCGATGTCTTTGCTAAACATGCGCTTGCACCTCAATACTCTATATTTTTCCCGTGTGGCGTCTCGGTGTTCGGCGGCCCCGGCGGGCGAGGCCGATAAATCTTCTCTATTATACCCATTCGCGCCGGGTTTTGCAAGAGTTTTATGCGCCGTCCGGGAGGACGGCGGCCAGGGTGACCGCCCAGACCGCCTCCGCCCCGGCGGTGAGGAGGACGCGGGCGCACTCGGAGAGGGTGGAACCGGTGGTGACCACGTCGTCCACCAGGAGGATCCGCTTGCCCCGGACCGCCTGGGGGGCGAGGAGGGTGTAGGCCCCCAGCACGTTGGCCCGGCGGGCGGCGGGGCCCTTGAGGCTGGACTGGCGGGGGGTCTCCGCCCGGCGGAGGAGGGGCGTCTCCTCCATGCCGCGGGCCTGGGCCACGGCGTGGGCCAGCAGGCGGGACTGGTCAAAGCCCCGCTCCCGCATCCGCCGGGGCGACAGGGGCGGCCAGGAGATGAGGTCGAAGGACTGGGGCAGGTGGTCCTGGGCGCACTGGGCCACCAGGGGGCCCAGGACGCGGGCGTAGCCCTGGCGGCGGCGGAACTTGTAGCGGCGGACGCACTGGCGCGCCTGGCCCCGGTAGGCCAGGGCGGAGGCGCACAGCTCCAGGTGGTCCGGCTTCCGCAGGGCCCGGCGGCCGGTGAGCCAGGGCAGCGTTTCCTGGCAGGAGGGGCAGATCCCCTCCTGGGCGGCGATGGCGTGGCAGAAGGGACACCGGGGTGGGAAGAGAAGGTCCAGCAGTTTCACGCGAAACTCTCCTTTGGCCGCTGCATCAGGCTGATGATCCCGGAGGACAAGACCACCGAGAGCAGGGACCAGACCAGCCGGGTGGCGGGGATATAGCTCAGAGAGAGGGTGAGGACGGTCAGGTCGGTGAGGAGGTAGGAGCGGCCCACGTCCCACCCGGTGAGGCGGGAGATGGTGAGGGCCAGGGCGTCGTCCCCACAGCAGGCGCTGCCCGCGCCCACCCCCAGGCCCACCCCCACCCCCACGAACAGCGCTCCCAGGGCCGCCGCCAGCCAGAGGTGGCCGGACAGGTCGTGGAGCAGGGGCGGGAAGCGCTCCAGCAGGGCGTAGAAGCCGGCGTAGAGCGCGGTGGAGATCAGGGCGTTCCGGGCAAAGCCCCGGCCCAGCACCCGGAAGGCGGCCAGGTAGCACAGCAGGTCCAAGATCACCTCGCCCACGCTGGGGGAGAGGCCCAGGAAGTGGTGCAAAAGAAGGGTGGCCCCTAAAATGCCACCCTCCGTGACGCCGGACTGAACGTGGATGTTATAGAGGCCGAAGGCCAGGAGAAAGGTCCCCAGGGCCATGATGGCGTAGGTCCGAAGGTCGGTTTTCCAATGGGACAAGCGATCACCTCGAAGAAGCGGGGGGTCACGGCCCGCCCAGCTCCCGGTAGAGGGCGGCGGCGTCCCCCTTTTGCGCGTGTTCGTCCACGGCCAGCACCTCGATCCGGGTGACACGCTGGCCGAAATGGAGCTCGATCACGTCCCCCACTTTTACCTCGTAGGAGGCCCGCTGGGGTCGCTGGCCCACCCAGACCCGGTCGTTGTCGCAGGCCTCGTTGGCCACGCTGCGGCGTTTGATGAGCCGGGAGACCTTCAGCCACTTGTCCAGCCTCATCCCCCGATCCTCCCGAAGGGGGACAGGCTCCACACCGCCCGGCCCAGGACGCAGCGGGCGTCCACCAGGCCCACCTCGGTGCTGCGGGAGTCGGTGGAGTTGTTGCGGTTGTCCCCCAGGACAAAGAGGAAGCCCTCCGGCACGCGGACGTGGTTGTTCACCGTCCAGCTCTTCTCCTGCATGACGGTGTCCCCCAGATAGGGCCGCTCGTCCAGCACCTCGCCGTCCACCGTCACGGTGTTGGCGGCGTAGTCGATGTCCACCTGCTGGCCCCCCGTGGCGATGACCCGCTTGACGATGGGCCGGCCGCCCCGGAAGGACTGCTGGGCCAGGACCACGATGTCCCCGTTCCGGGGGGTGTAGCCCACGCTCTGGAGGATGAGCATATCCCGGTCGTGGAGGGTGGGCACCATGGAGTCGCCCTCCACGCCGATGAGGCGGCCCAGGAAGGTGGAGACCACGAAGAGCACGCTCAGGGCAAAGAGGACCGGCTGAAGCCAGCTGTAAAGACCGGCGAGAAAGGACTGGGCGGAGCTGTCGGGGCGGTAGATGGGGGCGGGGCGGTCCTTTTCCCGCGCGTCGCTCCCCTTCCGGTCCGGTCCCACGTCCTTGGCTTGTTCCACATCCTTGGGGGCCATGGTCATCCCTCCTGGGTCATTGATATGTTGGCAACATTATAATCGTTCCTGCCCAAAATTGCAAGGGCGGCCCGCTCCCGGCCGTGACAGGTGAAGAGCAGGACCTGCCGCTCCCGGGCCAGGGAGAGCAGGACCTCCAGGGCCAGGGCGAGGCGCTGGTCGTCAAAGGAGACCAGGGCGTCGTCCAGCACCAGGGGGACAGCGGCCTCCGAAGGGAGGGCGAGGCGGCACAGGGCCAGCCGCAGGGCCAGGTAGACCTGGTCGGCGGAGCCCTGGCTCAGACAGCGGACGCTCTTGGGGCCGTGGTCGGTCCGGGCCAGGGCCTCGAACTGGCGGGTGAAGGTCAGCTGGGACCACCGGCCGCCGGTGAGGCGGTGGAGGATGGCCCCGGCCTCGGCGTTGAGGGCGGGGGAGAAGCGGGAGCGCAGTTGGGCGTTGGCGGCCTCCAGGGCCTCCAGGGCCAGGTTGAGGGCGGCCAGCTCCTCCTCCCCATCGGCAAGGCGCTCCTCCACCTCCGCCAGCTCCTGGTCCAGGGCGGCCAGACCGCCCAGGGCCTTCTCCTCCCCCTGGGCCTGGGCCAGCTGCTGTCGGCACCGGTCCAGGGCCTGGAGGGCCCGGTCCCGGAGGGCGCGGTCCTGGGCGGGCTCCCGCAGGGGCCGGGGGGGCTCCGCCGGAAGGGCCGGAGGCTCCCCCTGGGCGGAGACCGCCTCCCAGGCGGCGCGGGCGGCGATGTGCTCGGCCCGGGCCTCCTCCAGGGCGGCCTGGGCCCGCTC
>CANRBW010000179.1 GCA_947628975.1 uncultured Oscillospiraceae bacterium
TGGGGATCGACCCCCTGCCCCACCTGACCTGCCGGGACCGGAACCTGAACGCCACCAAGGCCCTGCTGCTGGGGCTTTCGATGGAGGGAGTCCACAACGTGCTCCTGGTCACCGGGGACCCCATCCCCACCGAGAGCCAGGACGAGGTCAAAAGCGTGTTCAACTTCAACTCCCGAAAGCTGGCTAGGTACGTCACCGGCCTCAACGAAGAGTGCCTGACCACCCCCTTCCGGCTCTTCGGGGCGCTGAACCTGAACGCGGGGAACTTTGAGGTCCAGCTCCGTCTGGCCAGGGAGAAGGAGGAAAACGGCGTGTCCGGTTTCCTGACCCAGCCGGTCCACTCCCGGGAGGCCCTGGACAACCTGCGGCGGGCCAGGGAGGTCCTGAAGGGGAAGCTCCTGGGCGGGATCTTCCCCATCGTCAGCTACCGCAACGCCCTCTTCCTCAACAACGAGATCGCGGGGATGCGGGTCTGCGGGGAGATCCTCTCCCTCTACCGGGACAAGGGCCGGGAGGAGGCCGAGGCCCTGGCGGTGACCATCTCCGCCGCCGTGGCCCGGCAGATGGCGCCGCTGGTGGACGGCTACTACCTGATGACCCCCTTCCGGCGGGTGGAGCTGATGACCCGCCTCATCCGGGCGCTGCCTTAGGGCGGCGCCCGGAAAGTTTTTGTGCAAAATAGCCAAAAAACGCGTGAGCGCCTTGCGGATTTCTTTGAAGTGTGCTAAATTAATACAAATTAGCTGAAGGCGGGGCGGAGCCCCGCTATTGGCATATAGCCCGACTCTTCGATTTCCAGGCGCCTGGAAATTTTCTCCTCCGTACCGGAGGAGAATGGCCTAGTTTCCAGACGCGCCCCGGAGAGGATCCCTGGCCGGAAGGGAAGTGTGGACATGGCGTACATGAGGATGGGCGACCTGCTGGTCTCGGTGGGGCTGATCACCCAGGACCAGCTCCAGGAGGCCCTGAAGGTGGGCAAGGAGACCCGCAAGCGGCTGGGCGAGGTGTTGATCGAGACCGGCGTGATCACCGAACAGCAGATGATCGAGGCCCTGGAGATGCAGCTGGGCATCAGCTTCATCGACCTGAGCAAGGCCAAGATCCCCACGGAGCTGGCCCGGCTGGTGCCCAAGAGTCTGGCGAAGAAACACAACGTGGTCCCGGTGCAGGTGGTCAAGGACGAGTTGATTTTGGCCATGGCGGACCCGCTGAACTTTATGGCCATCGAGGACGTGCGCTCCGCCACCCGGAAGCGGGTGACCCCGCGGATCGCCACGGCGGTGGCGGTGGACCGGGCCATCGCCTCCCTCTACGGGGACGAGGGGGCGGTGAACGCCATCGAGGAGATGGTGGCCGCCGAGGGCCGGCCCACCGCGGCGTCCTCGGCCGGGCCCACCACCCACGACCTGGACGCGGAGAGCCAGTCCGCCCCCACCGTCCGGCTGGTGAACTCCATCCTGGAGCAGGCGGTGACCATGCGGGCCAGCGACATCCACCTGGAGCCCCAGGAGAAGGAGGTCCTGGTGCGGATGCGGGTGGACGGCCTGCTGCGGGTGGGGATCACCATCCCCAAGGACCTGCAGGAGCAGGTCATCTCCCGGCTGAAGATCATGAGCGGCATGGACATCGCCGAGCGCCGCGTCCCCCAGGACGGGCGGGTGTCGGTCCGGGTGAAGGGCAGCGAGGTGGACCTGCGGGTGTCCACCCTGCCCACCATCCACGGGGAGAAGGTGGTCATCCGTCTGCTGGACCGGAACGTCCGGCTCCACAAGCCGGAGGACCTGGGCCTGGGCGGAGACGACCTGGCCAAGTACCACACCCTGCTGGAAAACGCCAGCGGCATGGTGCTCATCGTGGGGCCCACCGGCTCGGGCAAATCCTCCACCATGCAGACCATGATCCGCATTCTGAACACGCCGGAGTCCAACGTGGTCACCCTGGAGGACCCGGTGGAGTACCACATCGACCGGGTCAACCAGGTGCAGATCAACGAGAAGACCGGCATGACCTTCGCCAGCGGTCTGCGCTCCATTTTGCGCCAGGACCCGGACGTGATCGCCGTGGGCGAGATCCGGGACGGGGAGACCGCCGAGATCGCCATGCGCTCGGCCATCACCGGCCATTTGGTCCTCTCCACCATCCACGCCAACGACACCCTGGCCGGGGTGAACCGTCTGCTGGACATGGGGGTGGAGCCCTATCTGATCGGCGACGCGCTGAAGGGGATGATCTCCCAGCGGCTGGTGCGGCGGGTGTGCCCCCAGTGCAGGGAGGAGTACACCGCCGGCGAAGAGGAACTGCGCTGGCTGGGCCTGCCCCCCCACACGGAGCGGAAGCTCTACAGGGGCAAGGGGTGCCCCCACTGCTACCACACCGGCTACCAGGGCCGGATGGGCGTGTTCGAGGTGCTGGTGCTCAGCCGGAAGGCCAAGATGATGATCTCCGAGGGCCGGCCCAAGGGGGAGCTGATGGCCCAGCTCCAGAAGGAGGACTTCACCTCTCTGCGCCAGAACTGCGTCCGGCTGGTGCTGGAGGGGATCACCACCATCGAAGAGGGGATGCGGACCATCAATTCCACCGAGGAGGTGCCCAATGCTTCCGCTTAACGAACTGATCGCCCAGGCCAAGGAGCGCCGCACGTCCGACATACATCTCTGCCCGGGCCTGCCCACGCGTCTGCGGGTGGACGGCGACCTCCAGGACTTCGGAGCGCCGCTGACGGCGGAGGACACCCTGGCCTACGCCCGGGAGATGCTGCCGGACACAGACCTGTCCGGGGCGGGGGAGTGGGACCTGGCCATCACCTTCCCCGGCCCGGTGCGCTGCCGCGTGAACATCTTCCGCCAGCGGCTGGGGCTGTCGGCGGCCATCCGGCTGCTGTCGGAGCGGATCCCGGAGCTGGACGAGCTGGGCCTGCCCCCGGCGGTGGCCAAGATCCCGGACATGAACCGGGGCCTGGTGCTGGTGACGGGGGAGACCGGGTCGGGCAAGTCCACCACCCTGGCCGCCCTGCTGGACCGGGTGAACCACACCAAGCCCTGCCACATCGTCACCATGGAGGACCCCATCGAGTACATCTACACCCCCGACAAGTGCGTCATCAGCCAGCGGGAGGTGGGCCTGCACACGGCGAGCTACGCCAACGGTCTGCGGGCGGTGCTCCGGGAGGACCCGGACGTGATCCTCATCGGGGAGATGCGGGACCTGGACACCATCGAGACGGCCCTCACCGCCGCCGAGACCGGCCACCTGGTCTTCGCCACCCTCCACGTGGGCTCGGCGGCGGAGACGGTGGACCGGGTGGTGACGGTGTTCCCCGCCTCCCGGCAGCAGCAGATCCGGCTCCAGCTGTCCACCACGCTGATGGCGGTGCTGTCCCAGCAGCTCCTGCCCCGGAAGACCCAGGGGCGGGTCTGCGCCTGTGAGCTGATGATGGTCAACCCCGCCATCCGCAACCTCATCCGGGAGGGGAAGACCCCCCAGATCGCCAGCGCCCTCTCCACCTCCGCCAGCGACGGGTCGCTGACCATGGACAACTGTATCCTGAACCTCTACCGCAAGCAGGTCATCTCCGCCGAGACCGCCCGCCTGGCCGCCAGAGACCCGG
>CANRBW010000180.1 GCA_947628975.1 uncultured Oscillospiraceae bacterium
TTACCCTGATTGCCAGCACTACCGAGAACCCCTACTTTTATGTGTACAACGCCATTTTAAGCCGGAGCACCGTCTTTGAGTTCAAGGCCCTCACCACGGCGGACATTGCCCAGGCCCTGACCCGGGCGCTGGAGGCCGCCGGATTCACCGTCCGGTCCCTGGCCGTCCCCGCCGGGGAGCCCTCCAAGTCCCCCCGGCAGCTGGCCCAGCTGTGGGAGGAGATGGCCCAGTTCGGCCTGACCCGGACCGACGCTGTGGTGGCCCTGGGGGGCGGCGTGGTGGGGGACCTGGCCGGCTTCGCCGCCGCCACCGTCCTCCGGGGGGTGGACCTGATCCAGATCCCCACCACCCTCCTGGCCCAGGTGGACTCCTCGGTGGGGGGCAAGGTGGCGGTGGACCTGGCCGCGGGCAAAAACCTGGCCGGGTGCTTCTGGCAGCCCCGGCTGGTGCTCATGGACCCGGACACCCTGACCACCCTGGACGACCGAACCTTCGCCGACGGCATGGCGGAGGTGGTCAAATACGGCTGCATCTGGGACAAGCCCTTCTTCGACTTCCTCTCCGTCCGCCCCAGCCGCGCCGCGCTGATGACGGACATTGAACACATCCTGTGCACCTGCTGCGCCATCAAGAGGCAGGTGGTGATGGAGGACGAGCGGGACACCGGCGCCCGGATGATCCTGAACTTCGGCCACACCGTGGGCCACGCCTACGAGCTGGCGGGGGGCTACACCCGCTGGACCCACGGCCAGGCGGTGGCCGCCGGGATGGTGACCGCCGCCCGGCTGGGGGTGGAGCTGGGGGTCACCCCCGCCGCCGTCCCCGGCCAGCTGGAGGCGGTGCTGACCCCCCTGGGTCTGCCCACCGCCATCCCCTGCGACGCCCAGACCTATGCCGACGCCGTCTCCCGGGACAAGAAGGGCGCCGGGGGCGACATCACGGTGATCCTGCTGGAGCGGCTGGGCCGGGCGACGCCCCACCCCATGCCCAAGGCCCAGCTGGTGGAGCGCCTGACCGCCCTCCGGCCCCTGGCGTAGGGAGGGCCGGCCATGACCCTTACCATCACCCCCGCCGGCCTGTCCGGACGGGTTGTCCCGCCCCCCAGCAAGTCCCAGGCCCACCGCTTCCTCATCGCCGCCGCCCTGGCGGAGGGGGTCAGCCGGGTCTCCAACGTGGCCCTGTCCCAGGACATCCGGGCCACCCTGGCCTGTCTGGAGGAGCTGGGGGCGGAGATCGCCCTGGAGGGGGACGTCGCCCAGGTCCGGGGGATGGGGGCCAACGCCATGTCCCCCCTGCGCCGGATGGCCCTGCCCCGGCTGGACTGCGGGGAGTCCGGCTCCACCCTGCGCTTTCTCATCCCCCTCGCCCTGGCGGTCCGGGGCGGCGGGGTCTTCACCGGCCGGGGCCGCCTGATGGAGCGGCCCCAGGGCCCCTATGAGGTCCTGCTGGCGGACAAGGGGATCGCCTGGACCCGCGGGGCGGGGACCCTGTCGGTCCAGGGCCGCCTGGCCCCCGGCCGGTACGCCCTGCCGGGGGACGTGTCCAGCCAGTTTTTCACCGGTCTGCTCTACGCCCTGCCCCTGCTGGACGGGCCCAGCGTCCTTCTGCCCACCTCTCCCCTGGAGAGCGAGGGGTACGTCCGCCTGACCCTGGACGCCCTGGCCCGGTTCGGGGTGGAGTTCCCCGCCGCCCTTTCCCTGCCCCCCCAGTGGCACATCCCCGGCGGCCTGACCTACCGCCCCGCCCAGGTGGCGGTGGAGGCCGACTGGTCCCAGGCCGCCTTCTGGTACGTCGCCCAGGCGCTGGGCAGCCCGGTGGAGGTGGCGGGGATGGACCCGGCCTCCCTCCAGGGGGACGGGGTCATCCTCTCCCTGCTGGACACCCTGGCCCGGCCGGGGGACGCGGCCCTGGACGTGAGCCAGTGCCCCGACCTGGTCCCGCCCCTGGCGGCCATGGCCGCCCTGCGGCCGGGTGGGACCACCCGGCTGGAGCGGGCGGGCCGCCTGCGGATGAAGGAGAGCGACCGCCTGTCCGCCGTGGCCGCCGCCCTGAACGCCCTGGGCGGCCAGGTCACCGAGGGGGAGGACTTTTTGGAGTTCCACGGGGTGGACGCCCTGGCGGGCGGCGCCGCCGACGCCCGCAACGACCACCGGATCGCCATGATGGTGGCGGTGGCCGCCACCCGGAGCCGGGGGGACGTGACCCTGACCGGGGCGGAGAGCGTGGCCAAGTCCTACCCCGATTTCTGGCAGGAGTACCAACGGCTGGGAGGGAAGCTCACATGGAGTACCTGATCTTCGGCGAGAGCCACGGCCCCGCCATCGGGGTGACGCTCAGCGGCGTCCCCGCGGGGCTGGCCCTGGACCTGGAGGCGGTCCAGGCCCAGCTGGACCGCCGCGCCCCCGGCAAGGACCCCACCGCCACCGCCCGGCGGGAGAGCGACACGGTCCACCTCCTCTCCGGCGTCTTCGAGGGCAAGACCACCGGCGCGCCCCTGGCCATGGTCATCCAGAACAGCGACCAGCACTCCGGGGACTACGACGCCCTGCGCTACACCCCCCGCCCCTCCCACGGGGACTACCCCGGCTTTATCGCCTCCCAGGGCTGCCAGGACCACCGGGGGGGCGGGCACTTCTCCGGCCGCCTCACCGCGCCCCTGGTGGCGGCGGGGGCGGTGGCCCGGCAGGTGCTGGCCGGACGGGGGGTCACGGTGGCCTCCCACATCGCCATCATCGCCGGGACCTGGGACAGCCCCTTTGAGACCCAGGCGGAGCTGGAGGCCCTGGCGGGCAGCCCCTTCCCCGTGCTGGACCAGGCGGCGGGGGAGAAGATGCGCGGGGCCATCCTGGAGGCCAAGGGCCAGGGGGACAGCGTGGGCGGCGCGGTGGAGTGCGCCGTCTTCGGCCTGCCCGCCGGGCTGGGCCGGCCCGACTTCGGCAAGAATGTGGAGGGGATCTTCGCCCAGCACCTCTTCGCCATCCCCGCGGTGAAGGCGGTGGAGTTCGGCGCGGGGACCTCCTTCGCCTATCAGCGGGGGAGCGAGGCCAACGACCCCCTGGCCGTCCGGGACGGCCGGGTGGTGACCGAGACCAACCTGGCCGGGGGGATCAACGGCGGCATCACCAACGGGATGCCGGTGGTGTTCACCGCCACCTTCCGCCCCACTCCCTCCATCGCCCTGCCCCAGCGGAGCGTGGACCTGCGCACCGGGGAGGAAGTGGAGATCGCCATCAAGGGCCGCCACGACCCCTGCGTCGTCCCCCGGGCGGTGCCGGTGGTGGAGGCCGCCGCCGCCCTGGCCGCCTGCCAGGTGCTGGGGCTGTGAGGTTCCACGTGGAACATCGGTTCGATTTTCCCCTTCGGGCGTTTTGTTTCCGGGGGGCTGTGAGGAGGTCATAGTATGCCCGCGTTTTCGCCTGTGCTCCCGCCGGAGTCCGCCCTGGTCCTCCCCGGCGCGGCGGTGGTGGGAGAGGTCGCCCTGGGCCAAGACTGCTCGGTGTGGTTCAACGCCGTCATCCGGGGGGACGAGGGCCCCATCGTCATCGGCGACGAGACCAACATCCAGGACAACGCCGTCCTCCACGTCACCCCCGGTCTGC
>CANRBW010000181.1 GCA_947628975.1 uncultured Oscillospiraceae bacterium
CGCTCCGACGCCGTCCACTACCGGAACCTGGCGATGCTGGGCTACCACGGCTACATTGAGAACGGCCAGCACCTCTTTTTGGTGTTCTTCCCCCTGTACCCCTGGGCCGTGCGCCTGCTCCACGGCCTCAGCGGCGGCAGCTACGACCTCTGCGCCCACCTGCTTTCCGGGTCATGCTTCGTGGCCGGGTGCGTGGTGTTCGCCCGGCTCATGACGGAGGAACTGGGCTGGGAGGCTGCCCGGCTGGGTCTGGGCCTTCTGACGGCTTACCCCTTTTCCTTCTTCTTCGCCGGGGTGTTCACGGAGAGCCTCTTCTTTCTCCTGTCCGTCTCCACATTCTATTGCATCCGCCGGCGGCGGTGGGTGCGGGCGGGAGTGCTGGGGGCCTTGGCCGTGCTGACCCGGATGCAGGGGCTGGTGCTGGCCGTACCCTGGCTGGTC
Source organism: uncultured Oscillospiraceae bacterium (assembly GCA_947628975.1). Lineage (GTDB taxonomy): Bacteria > Bacillota > Clostridia > Oscillospirales > Oscillospiraceae > MGBC124762. The sequence goes on from CANRBW010000181.1 coordinate 442, forward strand.
CAGGTCTGGACGGATGTGCGGCCCCTTCAAAAGCTGCGCCGCCGGGAGGGGCGGGGTCTGGTCCGGGACCTCCTCCGGCGGCTGCTGCCCTTGGGGTTCATGGCCCTGGGCGCGGGCGTTTATCTGGCCCTGAACTGGTCCGTGGAGGGTGATCCCTTCCGCTTCGCCTTTTACCAGCGGGACCACTGGTTCCAGTACCCGGTGCCCCTGCCAACGTGCCTGGGTATCCTGTGGAACACCGTCGCCTCCAACGGCGCCAACGCCTTCACCTTCACCACCCTCCTGCCGGAGCTGATCATCTTCGTCCTCTCCGCCGGAGCGGTCCTGTACGCCGCCGGGACCCTGCCCTTGCCCTGGACGGCCTATCTGCTGGGCTGCCTGGTCCTCAACTACTCCCTGAGCTGGCCATTGAGCTGCGGCCGGTACATGGCCTGCGCCTTTCCCCTGTTCGCGGCCCTGGCCCTGCTCTTTCGCCGCCGCCCCGCTCTGGGCTGGTCCCTTCCCGCAGCCGCCCTGCTCCAGGGGGCGTATCTCTACGCCTTTCTCACAGGCACGTCCATCTATTGAGGATATATTATGTTAACTAAACAGAAGACCGCCGCCCTCCGCCTTTTCTACGGCTTTTTCGCCCTGTGCTTCCTTTGGCTGACGGCGCATATCACGCGGCACAGCGGCTGGACCTACTACGGCCATACGGAGGCCGGTCTGCTGGCCGCCACTGCCCTGGCCCTGGGCATTCTGGCGCTTATCTGGCGGCTGGTGAAACGCTATGAGAGCGCCCTGGCGGCCCATTCCCGGGCTGTGACGGCGGCGTTCCTCCTGTTTATGGCCGTCGTACAGCTGTTGATGGGCCTTCGCTTGCGCTACCAGCCGGTATACGACATCGACGCGGTGTTCGGCGGCGCGGTCCAGTGGGCCGAGACCGGGTCTTTCACCGACTACTACGACTATTACTACGCCTTTTTCAACAACCTGGGCGGCCTGCGCTTTTTGTACCGCGTCTTCCAGCTGGCCAAGGCATTTGGCATTCGTGACTACTACCTCGCCGCCACCGTGGCCAACGGCGCTCTCTCCCTCACCACCATGTTCGCCACGGGCCAGACGGCGAAAAAACTGCTGGGCGTCCGTGGCCAGATGATGGCCTATGCCCTGTTCGCCCTGAGCCCGCCTTTTTGGTTCATCGCCCCGGCCTTTTACACCGACGCGCTGAGCATGCCCTTCCCTATCCTGACCTACTGGCTGTGGCTGGTCGCCCGGGAGCGGCCCCGGCGGCGGGACCGGCTGGGCCTCTACGCCCTCATGGGGCTCTGCACCGCCCTGGGCGCTCAGATCAAGGCCACCGTTCTCATCGCATTTATCGCCATCGTCCTGGACGGCCTGTTCAAACGCCAATGGAAGCGCACCGCCGCCATGGCCCTGATCGTATCGGCCGCCCTCCTGCTGGGCCAGGCGGACCTGGAGCACATCGTCTATCAACATTTGGACCAGGCGGAAGCAGAGCAGCGGCGCACGCCCCTTCTCCACTGGGTGATGATGGGCCTGGGCGGCAACGGGATGTACGACCCGGAGGACTACAACTTCACCCAGTCCTTCACGGACAGGGATGCCCAGAACACCGCCCTGAAGGCGGAGATATCCCGCCGGGTCCGGGAGCTGGGGCCGGCGGGGCTCATCCGGCTCCTGACTATAAAGGGCAACATCCTTTTCGGCGACGGCACCTACGGTCTTTCCGACTGCCTGGGCGGGGAGCCCTTGACCGAGACGAAACTGCGGGAATGGGTCCTGCCCGGCGGGGCCCACAACGGGCTATATAAGCACCTGTGTACCGGGGTGCTGCTGGCCCTATACCTTCTGATGATCGCCGCCAGCCTCCGGGATGCCCTGGAACCCCGACGGGAGACGTTCCAGGTCCTCATTCCCCGGCTCGCGGTATTCGGTCTTCTGCTGTTTCTCCTCAGCTGGGAGGCCCGGTGGCGGTACTTCTCCAACTTTATCCCCCTCCTCTTCCTCTCCGCCCTGCCTGGGTTGGACACGCTGGAGTGGAAACAATGATAATAAGGCCCCCTCGTCTGAGGGGGCTCTGCTTGGAGGCTCCCTTGTGTAAAGGGAGCTGTCATGCGAAGCATGACTGAGGGATTGTCATCTCCTTATTTCCCCGGCATCCCGATCTCCATGCCTTGAAATGTCACGTGGTCCACCTGGCTCAGGTCCACGGGCAAGTCGAACTGGAAGGAGCAGACCTTGCCGAAGTCTCTCGCGCTGTTTGTCCTCTCTCTGCCGGTGACGGTGGAGCCATCAGCCATGGTCACGGTCATGTCGTCGAAGGACTGGATATAGCCGTAGGCGGTGATATACTCCACCGTCGCCCCCAGCGCCGTCAGGCGGAAGCTGCTTAACCCTACGTCCTCCCTGTTCCCGGTGGAGGGGTTTTTCGCCAGGACATTGACAGTCCCATCCAGCAGCTCGATCTCCTCCGCCGCGGGCAGGGCGAAAGTGAACCGCCATGTCCCCTTCACCAATGTCTGTTCGGTCTTATGGCTCTCCTCGTCCAGGCCCCACACCCGCAGGTCCTTCACGGTGACGGTCCGCTCCTCCCCGCCGGCCAGGTCCAGGGCGCTGGCGGCGGTGGCGGTGCGGTCCAGCTCCAGGAGGATGGCGCCCTCATTTTCCCCCATGCCCTCGTCCTTGAACATGGTCATCTGCAGGCCATAGCCGGTCACGCCCTCCTCCGGGGTGTCCTCCGTGTTGAACCCGGATATCTCCACGTCGCAGTCGTAATTTTGCTTCTCCGGGTCCAATACCGTCCCCTCCGGGGCGGTCACATCCAGCTTGATATAGGCGTCGTGCCGGGTGGCGATCGCCTTGTCCACCGTGACCGTCCAGCCGTCCACGGTCTGGCTCTGGCCCACCACAGCGGTCAACGCCTCGATGGTAGCCGTCTGATCTTCCGTCAGGTCTTTGCCGGTGCGCTCCGCGAAAAAGCCCACGAACCAATCGCTGTAGACCCCGTAGGCTGTGGCCCCCAGGGCCAGCACCAGCGCCGCCGCGAGACCAACCACCAGCGCCCTGCGCCCACGGCCCCGCCGGACCGGGCCCATCTCCCCCGCCGCCTGCACCAGCGCCGGGTCCGCCTCGCCGATGGCCT
>CANRBW010000182.1 GCA_947628975.1 uncultured Oscillospiraceae bacterium
GACGATCTCCGCGGCGTAGTCCCGGACCTGGTCCCCCTGGACGTTGGCCCGCACGCTGACCGGTCCGGCGTGGACCTGGTCCCGCCGGGCCACCGCCATGGCCGGCCCCAGGCTCAGGCTCTGGAGCCCCTCCCGGTCCAGGGTGCCGAAGATGCCGCTGGCGGTGTTGGCGTAGAGCTGGCCCAGGTCGGCGGAGAGGTCAAAGGCCCCCCGAAGCTGGCCCGGCTCGCCGGACAGGCCCTTCTGCACGCCGGTGACGCTGGCGCTCAGGACCGCCCCCGCGCTGAGGGGCATGATCCGCTGGGTGTCCACGTCGCTGACCGGGTGGCCCAGGGCGCCGAACAGCCCCGTGGCCGGGTCCACAAAGGTCACCGTGCCGATCCCCGCCATGGAGTCCCGGATCCAGGCCCCCAGCTTATAGCTGCCGTCCGCGGAACAGCGGACGGCCTGGGTGGTCAGCTCCAGCTGGTCCTCCCCCCGCAGGCACCGCAGGGACAGCGCCCGGCCGGAGCTCTCCGCCAGGATGCTCTGGACCTCCTCGATGGTGTCCACCTCCCGGCTGTCGATGTGGGTGATGATGTCCCCGGTCTTCAGCCCGCAGTTCTTGGCCGGGGTCTCCGCGCCGGAGGCGGTCTCCACCGGGGCCAGGCCCACCACCAGAACGCCGTCGGAGAAGAGCTTGATGCCCACGGTGTGGCCCACGGGCACCAGCGTCCTGGCCGGGGCGGCCTCGCCGTCGGGGTCGGGCGTCCCGCCCAGCAGCCGGGAGAACACCCCCGCCGTCCGGCTCTCGCTCCACGTCCCCCGGCCGGGCCGGGGCGCGGCCTCTGCCCCGGGGGAAAAGGCGGAGAGGACGGCCACGCCCGCCAGGCACAGGCACAGCAGACGCAGAGCGTTCAAAATGTCCACGATCTTCTGTTCTTCCTTCAATTCTATCCCCCCTTTTTGGAAAAAACGTCAGCTTTTTCGGCGGTCTTGCCGCCTGTTTTACTATGGCCGACCTTCGGGAAAAAACGCTGGAAAATAGCCTCGCGCGCAAGCAGGTTTTGCCGCGCCGGACGCGAAAAAAGCCCGCCGCTCCGTGAAGGAGGCGGCGGGCGTTGGTCGCTGTGGCAGATTTTTCAAGCGATTCAGCGCTTGATGTCGAAACTCTGGTCCATGATGGCGCGGATGGACTCCACGTCGTCCACGATGCTGGCGTCCCCGTGGATGGTGTGCTTGATGACGCTGGAGGCCACGGCGAAGTTCACCAGCTCCTCGGCGGGATAGCCCATCATCATGGCGTAGATGAAGCCGCTGGCGAAGGCGTCTCCCCCGCCCACCCGGTCCAGGATGTTGAAGGTGAAGAGCTTGCTCTCCCAGGTCTGGCCCTCGTACCACATATAGGCCATCAGGCTGTTCTCCGAGCCGGAGTGGGCGTAGCGCACATGGCGGGCGATGCACTTGAGGTTGGGGTAGCGCTCCTGGAAGGCCCGGTTGATCATGTCCTGCTGCTTGAAGCTGGGCTGGAGGGGCACCCCGTCCTTCCAGTCCCCCTTGCTGTGGTCCCCCTCGTCCTTCCAGAGGTGGTAGGGCTCGATGCCGAAGAGCACGTCCACATAGGGCAGGCACTGGGTGCAGAAGTCCCGCGCCTCGTCCCAGGTCCAGAGCTTGGAGCGGAAGTTCCCGTCAAAGCTGACGGTGAGGCCCTTCTCCTTCCCCACCCGGAGCATATCCAAGATCAGCTTGGCGCAGCTGGGGGACAGGGCGGGGGTGATGCCGGAGAGGTGGAGCCAGTCGTACCCCTCCAGCAGGGCGGCCAGGTCCACGCCGGAGAAGTCGTACTCCGACAGGGCGGAGTGCATCCGGTCGTAGATGACCTTGCTGGGGCGGATGCCGTAGCCGGTCTCCAGGTAGTAGGTGCCCAGGCGGTGACTGGGGGTCTCCTGCGGGGTGGAGAGGATGACGGGGGTGCAGTGCACGTCGTTGGAGCGGAGCATCCGGATGGCCGATTTGCCCAGGGAGTTGTCGGGCACGACGGAGAAGAAGGTGGAGTCGATCCCCAGGTTGGCCAGGGCCAGGGCGATGTTGGCCTCGGACCCGCCGTAGCTGGCCTCGAAGTTGTTGGCCACGCGGATCTTGTCGTAGTTGGGCGGCGTCAGCCGGAGCATGACCTCCCCGCAGGTGATGAACTTGGGGGATTTGATCCCTTTGAGCAGGGGATTGCTGTGTTCCATATCCTTGAACTCCTTCCCTCCGTGGGGCGCGGCACCCCGTTATTGATACAATTATACAAGTCCCCAGGGTCGGTTGTCAACTATAATCGTAAGGTCACACAAAGTCGCGGGGTCGACGCCCCTTCGCCAGGGGCCCTCCCCCGCCACCGCCCCTCTCCCCATCTTCCCATCGGAAAAGGGGGATAGGAAACCTATATGACCTCAAACGACAAACAGAGGCCCGGACGCTCGCGCGTCCGGGCCTCTGCTCGCTACTCGGTTGCGGCCGCCCTTTGGTCATCGGCCGAGGAGGGACCTCCCGACGGACTGGCCGAGGGAAAAGGTCCAGGCCAACGACAGCCCGATCAGCCCCACCAGGCCGTAGCCAAACAGGACCCCCGTCACCAGCCGCCGCCTGTTGTTGCTCTCGTAGGCGGTGAGCCGCTGCACCGTGCCGTCCACGATCAGCGGCACGAGGAAGAGGGCCAGCACGGGGACACCGGGGAGGTAGAACGGGCCGGAGAAGATCCCCGCCAACATTCCGATGAGCTCTCCGGTGCACCGGGCGCAGATAGGGAACTTGCGCCCCTTGTAGTGGAAGGAGCGGTCATCCCGGCAGTGGCAGGTGAACAGGATGGGCAGCCATTTGAAGAGCCAGGGGATCAATAATACGCTCCGCTAAACGCGGCGCCAAGGCCCAGGGCGAAGAAGAGCGCGTAGATCACCACGACGGAAATGACCGAGACCAGAGCGCCGATCCCAGCCGCCTTGGAGGTCTTGGGCTTGGTCTCCCTCCAAACCAGGAAGAGGATCAGGCCCACCAGGGGGATGCAGAAACCCAGCAGGCCCCAGCCAAAGCCGCCGTTATCCACGGTCGTCGGCGCCGTCTGCTGGGGAACGCCGCACTTGGGGCAGATCACCGCGGCATCGTCGATCCTCTCGCCGCAGTTTTTGCAAAAAGCCATGGGAATTACCACCTTTCGGCAAAATTTTACACCAAAGGCAGTATAGCACGCCGCCGGGCCTTTCGTCAATAAAAAATTAACAATTTGTGAATAAAATTTTACCGCCCGGCGTTCTCAGCCCCCGGCATTTCCCGTCCGGGGACGCAAAAAGAGACCCCGGACGACGTCCGGGGTCTCTCTGGCTCGCCTGGTTTACTTGTAGAGCTCGATGAGCTTGAGCAGGTGCTCGTAGCGGGCCTTGGCGGACTCCTCGTTCTTGGCGAAGAGCTCCTTGGCGCGGTCGGGGAAGGAGCGGGTCAGGGCGGAGTAGCGGGCCTCGTTCATCAGGAACTCCTGATAGCCGCCGGCGGGGGCCTTGGAGTCCAGGGTGAAGGGGTTCTTGCCTGCCTTCTTCAGG